>CAYGNA010000638.1:0-2221 GCA_964351065.1 uncultured Pseudomonadales bacterium | reverse complement strand
CTATCAGTCCAACGCGGTGCGGTTCCTGATGGCGTTGACGATTGTGCTGGGGGTGATGGGTTACCTGGCCACGCAGATCCTGGCAATGGCAGTGGTCATGCAGTCGCTGCTAGCAGGTACCGAGAGTTTTGCAGACGTTAGCCTGCTCACCTGTGTGATTCTGGCGTCAGCAGTGCTGGTGTTCTATTGCGTCACCGGCGGCATTATTGCGTCTGTCTACACCGATGTGGTGCAGGGCGCCATAATGATGGTGTCAGGTGTGCTTATTCTGGTGGCTGCGGTCAGCTTGTTTGATGGGGGTATGCAGGAAGCAACCGCAATCGTATTTAAGGACGACCCGGAATCCATGATGCCATTTGGTACGGCGGGAATTGTGACCTGCCTCGGTTGGTTCTTTATCTTTGGCCTGGGAGTCGCGGGGCAGCCCCACCTGGTCACCAAAATGATGATGAACAAGCGTGTCAGCGATAACCGCACCATTCTGCCCCTGTCGATTCTTGGTTATGCGTTGGCGGCGCTACTCTGGATTTCAATTGGCGTCATCATGCGAGCACTGGTTGTGGACGGGCAAACCGATCCACTGTCGGCGCCCGACCAGGCCGCGCCTGTCTTCCTGTCTATCTTTGCCAGTCCGGTCCTTGCCGGTATTGTGTTTGCCGGCCTGTTTGCGGCCATCATGTCGACCGCAGATGCTTTCCTTAACGTTGGTACCGCGGCCATCGTCCATGACATGCCCAAGTCGTTTGGGGTCAAGGAAATCAAGAACGAGTTGCTGCAGGCACGCATTGTGACGGTCGTGCTCGCCGTTGCTGCTGCTTGCGTCGCACTGGTCAGCGATACCCTGGTTGCTCTGCTTGGCGCGATTGGCTGGGCGACTTTTGCCGCGGCCATTTTCCCCGTGCTGGCGATCGGTTTGAACTGGAAGGGCGCAACGAAAGAGGGGGCAATCGTGGCAATTGTGGCGAGCCTCGCCATCAATCTGGTCTTTAACATTCTCTCGATTCGCTTGCCGTTTGGCATTGATGGTGGACTGGTTGCGTTTGTTACCTCTATTTGCCTCTTCATTGGCGTATCGCTCTTCACGCCCCGACCTGACCTGCCTGACGATATCGATCAGATGATGGATATCTAAGGGAATATGGGCATTTGTACCTGACTTCAAATCCATCCATTTTTGCTGACAAAATCGTCGAAAATTTTTACATGTCGTGAGCAGTCGGCTTTTCTAAGATCTCATAAATTATTGAATTTAAAGTAAATATTAATATTGGCGCGAAAATTGCTCTCCATAGTTGAGCGCCTACGAAATCGTACGCAGGAAACCGAGTGGTCTATGCCCAGGGGAGTAACAATGAAGATGAACAACACTTTGAAGACAGCGATTATCGCCGTCGGCGTCAGTCTTTCGGGTCTGGCGTTTGCTGATTCAATTGATCCAGCAACTTATACGAATACACTTGGCGTTGGCCAAAGTGTCACCATTACCAAGACGGTAACGATCACTCAAGCCGCGCCAACCTCGGCCAAACTTGATGTCATGTTCCTCATGGACACAACAGGCTCAATGGGTTCACCGATCAGTGCCGCGAAGAACTCAGCGACAACCATTCTGGGTAACCTGGCCTCTTTTGGTGACCTGGCATCTGGAACCGCTTATTTTAATGACGACTCTTGCAGTGGCGGGTGTTCTGGAGGGTCGCTAAGTACCTACACGGCAATCACGTCTGCACTTTCAACCAATGACGCCAATACCCAGGCTGGTATTAACGGCTATGCTGCGGGTTACCCTGGTTCTGGTTATGACCTCCCGGAAGAAGGTTACCTTGGCATCACCAATACGGTAAACGCAACCGCGTGGCGTCCAGGTTCCAACCGATTCATCATCATGTTTGGCGACGCTAGTGACGGTGGCGACTCGCCGTTTGCCGGCGATGATTTCGCCTCCGCCTCGGCTGCTCTCGCTGCTCAAAACGTTACGTTGATTGGTGTGAGCTATTACAGCAGTTTCACCAACGAATACACCCTAATCGCGAACAATTCGGGTGGTAGCATGAACGCTGGCAGCACAAATGGCGCAACGCTGGCAAACATCATTACCTCGAGCGTTAGTGCTTCCTTTGAGAACTACAGCAGCGTCTGCCTTGATACCTCTGGCGCACCGGCGGGTGTTGGCGTATCCAGCACCCCTACGTGTCAGACTGGCAGCTGGGATCGATCGGTG
>CAYGNA010000637.1:0-2225 GCA_964351065.1 uncultured Pseudomonadales bacterium | reverse complement strand
GTCAGCGATTGTACTGGCCCCTGTCTTCCCCATTACTTTGGCGCGATGCGCTTTGACGGTCTTCAGCGTAATGCCTAGTGCAGCAGCAATCTCAAGGTTTGCACTTCCACTGCCGACCAGTGCGGCCACTTCGTGTTCTCTTTTTGTCAACAGTCCGAACATTTGCAACATACGTCTGTTCTCAAACTCTTCGCTGGCCTTGCTGGCAGAACGCGTGAGCGCATCTTCTACATACATCCGTATGGAATCCAGCGTGAAAGGTTTTCTGACGAATTCACCGTCGAAGCCATCCATTATCTGTCCCATGGTAGAGATCGCCGCAGGTGTGCCGATACATATCTTGGGGATCGAGCGTATGCGTGGATTCAAATGCCATTCAGGATCGGGTGGCAGCGATTTGGCATCGATCACCAGGCAGAAGGACTGGGACGATGCGGAGGCGACAGAAGATTGACCTTGCAGCCAATTGGCGAACTTCCAGCAATCCGTGAAAGTGGCTGCTTCGAAATCCGCATATTTGGCGATGCGGATTAGTCCTTTGAAGGTGGCGACGTCATCGTCGATCACGATGACTGTCCTGTCTGATCCGGCATTATCCACTTAACTCCCCCTCCAGGGATCCCCGGCTACACTTGCTTCGGCTTCTTTGGTGTCTACGCTAATATGATAGTTCACAAGGACGTACACCGGAAAGCCGAGTTCGCTGAACTGCCGTGAGCTTCGATAAAAAGCGTTCAAAAAAGATTGTCAAAAACAGCGACAAAAACAGTGACAAAAAGAGTGCTAAAAAGGACATACACTTTGAGTGCACTTATGCTCGCCCTCTACTGCTTACGTCGAAAGTACTTAAGTGCTACGCGAAGTGCAGTCCGGTTAAAGTGTGTGTCACTGTAGCACCCCAACTGTAGCACCCCTGTTTAGACTATGCGTCGGTACAAACATCGCAGGTTTTGCCAGCATCTCCAACGAGATGGTCACCTAGGGCGTGATGTAGTCGCCTATCAGATACGCCTCAAGCATGCCCCATGCGAACTGGCTGTGATCGTTACCATAGCCCTTGGTACGCATCCCCTTTGTTGCTTCCTTGCCGCACCAGGGGACTAATACTCTCGCCGGGGTTGGATGCTCTGGCAAATAGGCCGAGAGATCGTAGACTTTGCCTTCTATCGCCATCCAGCAATCCTGTTGCGTGTTGTGCTTCGCAACTTCTTCATTTGTATAGGCGCGCAGGTCTGCCGTCGTGCTGACAGGGCCATCGGGTTCAGCGAGAACATGTAGCGTTAAAATGGTCGCAACGCTTGAGAAGAATGCGACAACTGCGGAATAACATAGCCTTTTCATAACAGGTTGAACTCCTCGGTATGGATGGATTTACCGTTGACACCACCGTGCAACGCAACCTTGCGGGCCACAGCAAGGAGAGGCGTGGGACCGCAGATGTAGACTCTGCATGATGAGAGGTCGGTGCGCCGCGCTGAAATGAAGTCAGTGTTGAGTGGGCCTTCCTTGTAGAAGTAGTGCATATGGAACTGAAACGCTGGAAGCGCAGCCGCGATGTCGTTGAGTTCTTCAAGGAACAGCGCACGGGCCTCATCCTGCACGCAAAATATGAGGCATACCTCGATGTTCGAACCCTGCTGACGCAGTTCACGTGCCTTGCCCAGAAAGGGTGTGATGCCAATGCCACCAGCGATCCATAGTTCACTGACACCAGCACGGTATGGTTCAAAGAAGGCACCATAGGGGCCTTCCACGCTGGCCTCAGTACCAACCTGTATGTTCTGGATGGCATGACTGGCATTTCCCAAATCCTTGATGGTGATGCGCAAGTTGGATTCATGAGGTGAAGACGAGAGGGTAAATGGGTGTTCTTCCCCGTAGCCGGATTTCAGCGACCTGTCGAAAGGGGTCAGGTACACAAACTGGCCCGCCTCATATTGCAGTGGTCGCGACAGGGGGTTCAGGCTTAACTCAACGACACCCGGGCAAACCGTTTTCACTTGCTCTACCTGATAGGGAAAGCGACCACCGGTACCGGGCAAATGTGCCCTGGAAAACAGCCAGCGATAGCCCAATGCGGCGACGGCAAGCATGGTCAAGCTTCCCCACACCAGGTGATTCCAGGGCGGTGGAATTGTACGATTCAGCGCATAGGTATGCAGGAGTGCCAGGGCAATCGACGGCCCTGCCAGCATGTGGATGAGTTTCCAGCGCTGGTACTTAGG
>CAYGNA010000636.1:0-2245 GCA_964351065.1 uncultured Pseudomonadales bacterium | reverse complement strand
GATTGTTTATATCAACGTTTTGAGACACATTAAATCCTTTAAATACAATATTATAGAATGGCTATTGAAAGTGGTTTGATGCTATCGATTGCTGATGTCTATCCAGGCAGATGACTCTGGGCCGGTATAATTGGCGCTTGGTCGGATAATTCGATTATTGGCGCGCTGCTCTTTGATATGAGCTGCCCAACCAGTCACCCTAGACATAACAAAAATAGGGGTAAACAACTTAGTAGGAATACCCATGAAATGGTAGGCAGAGGCGTGGAAAAAGTCGGCGTTGCAAAACAGCTTCTTCTCGCGCCACATAACTTCTTCACAGCGCACAGACACCGGGTAGAGCACGCTGTCACCAACATGATCGGCGAGTTTCTCTGACCATTGCTTGATGATTGTATTGCGGGGATCAGATTCGCGATAAATCGCGTGACCAAATCCCATGATTTTCTCTTTGCGCGCCAGCATGCCAAGTAACTCGGTCTCGGCCTGATCTGGGCTGCTCCAGCCCTCGATCATTGCCATCGCCGCCTCATTAGCACCACCATGAAGTGGGCCCCGCAGGGTGCCAATGGCGCCAGTAACGCATGAATGCATGTCAGACAGGGTGGAGGCGCAGACTCTGGCGGCAAATGTTGATGCATTAAACTCATGCTCAGCGTAAAGGATCAAAGACACATTCATCACTTGAATAAAGAGTTCACTCGGGGCTTCGCCTAACAGCATATGGAGAAAATGGCCGCCAATTGAATCGTCATCTAGATCCGTTTCAATGCGCTTGCCCCCATGGGAAAACCCATACCAATAGCAGATGATTGAAGGCAGTATCGCCACCAAGCGATCGATAGCGGCGTCTTGCTCAGAGAAGTCTTTCTCTGTCTCAAGATTGCCTAACATTGAGCAGCCGGTGCGCATTACGTCCATCGGATGGGCGCTAGCAGGAATGCGTTCTAGGACATCTTTTAACGCCTGAGGTAAACTTCGTAAACTTTTGATTTTGTTCGTATAAGAGTCTAGCTCAGATTGAGTGGGCAAGTGTCCACGCAGCAGCAGAAAAGCCACTTCTTCAAAGCTGGCTTTGGCGGCGAGTTCGCTTATATCAAACCCCCGATAGGTAAGCCCGGTGCCGGTCATGCCGACGGTGCAAAGGGCGGTATCGCCCGCAACTTGGCCCCGTAAGCCTGCACCTGATAATTTCTTTTCTGCCATGCTATTTCTCCTCTAGTCGAACTTTTAATTAGTCACGCTAAGTTCTGTGTGCTTAGTTAGTGTGTTCGTTTAATTCTTTGTTTCAAACAGTGCGTCGAGCTTTTGCTCGTATGCGTGATAGCCAAGTACCTCGTACAGCTGCGCTCTGGTCTGCATTCGGTCGACCACCGAACCTTGATCGCCTGCTTTGGCGATTGCGCTGTAGACGTCCTCAGCGGCTTTGCTCATGGCGCGAAAAGCGCTTAGCGGGTACAAGACCATCGCCACACCTGAGGCGCCTAATTCTTCGCGGTTAAACAGAGGGGTGCTGCCAAATTCAGTAATGTTGGCTAAAACCGGCACTTTCACAGCATCTGAAAACTGCCGGTACTGTTCCAGGTCCAGCATAGCTTCGGGGAAAATAGCATCTGCACCGGCTTCAACGCAGGCGACCGCTCTATCAATTGCTGACTGCATACCTTCTACGGCCAAGGCGTCGGTTCTTGCCATGACAACAAAATCTGGGTCGGTTTTCGCGTCAACAGCGGACTTGATGCGGTCTACCATCTCAGATTGGCTCACAATGGCTTTGTTTGGGCGATGCCCGCAGCGTTTTTGTGCGACTTGATCCTCAATGTGAACTGCAGCCGCACCCGCGCGCTCCATCGCTTTTATGCTTCTTGCTATATTGAAAGCGCCGCCCCAGCCTGTGTCTATGTCGACTAGCAGGGGAAGGTCACAGGCGCCGGTGATACGCTCAACATCGGTTACTACATCGTTGAGACTTGTTATGCCTAAATCGGGTATGCCGTAGGAAGCATTGGCGACTCCAGCGCCGGAAAGATATAGCGCCTCATGTCCAGCCGCCTTTGCCAACATGGCGCAATAGGCGTTGATTGCTCCTACTATTTGCAGTGGTTGCTGCTGCTTTAACGCAGCTCTAAATTTGGCTCCTGCTGAAACTGTGCTCATACGTCACTCCCGTATATGTTGCAACTTACTGAGTTAATTGATTTAAAAGTGTTTCTCTGGCGTGGCTAATGTGTCTCTTCATGAGAAA
>CAYGNA010000635.1:0-2246 GCA_964351065.1 uncultured Pseudomonadales bacterium | reverse complement strand
ACTATCGCAGAACTGGCAATTTCATTCGTATCTTGCCAGGTGGCATGCGCACTGAGGTCTATCATCTGAATTACCTGAACCTGCGGCGCAAGGGCGGCTCTGAAATCCAGGTGAGTGCCGGCCAGGTCACGAATGCGGGTCCAAGCGGGCAGGGTGCCGGTCAAGTGCGCGGCAACAATAGTTCTCCCAGCGCGGGAGCGCAGCAGGGTGCAAGTGGTCTCGTTGGAACGCGTATCACCACAGAAACAGACTCCAATTTCTGGGGTCAGATGGTTGAGACGCTTCGTCTGATTGTCGGGGTCGACGGTGATCGTGCGGTGGTAGCCACACCTGACGCAGGCATGATTGTTGTGCGCGCCATGCCAAAAGAACATCTTGCTGTGCAGGATTACCTGCTTCGAACCGAACTGATTATGCAACGCCAGGTGATCCTTGAGGCCAAGATCCTCGAAGTGATACTGGATGAGGGAAATGAGCAGGGTGTTGACTGGGCAGCCATCAGCGAGTTGAGTGACCAACTCTCGCCGAGCGGTCTGCCAACAAAATTTATCAGTGCGACGCAACAGGGACAGCGCGTACAGAACGCAGATATGCAGGGCGTGTTTGCAACAGCGCTGGAGGCGAACGATTTTCAGCTGTTTATCGAATTGCTCGAGACCCAGGGCAACGTCCAGGTGCTCTCCAGCCCCCGTATCGCCACGGTGAATAACCAGAAGGCGGTTATCAAGGTGGGCAGTGATGAATTTTTTGTCACGGAAATCAGGGTCGATCAGTCCAACAACGTCAATAGTGCGGACCGTACCAATACGGATGTCGAATTGACGCCGTTCTTTTCTGGTATTGCGCTGGATGTGACGCCGCAAATTTCAGAAAACGGCAGAATTATTCTTCACGTTCATCCGTCCATCAGTGAAGTCGAGGATCAGACCAAAGTTGTCTCACTGGGCGATCGAGACCTGACCTTGCCGCTTGCTTTCAGCACTATCCGGGAGACTGACAGCATCATCGGTGCCAATATGGGACAGGTGGTAGTGATTGGTGGGCTTATTCGCAACGTACGCTCACGCAAGACTGCTGGCGTGCCGATGCTGGGTAGACTACCGGTTCTTGGACATGCGTTTCGCCAGTCCAGTGAGAGAGAAACCCGAAGTGAACTCGTCATTCTTATACGGCCAAGCATGGCAGATGCAGAGGGCACTCAGAACGAGATCCGAGACAGCTGGCAGCGTTTCGAAGCGCTGGGCAACAACCAGCGAGCGTTTCGATGAGTTCGCTCAACGCGACCTTCGACGATTTCTGGGTCGACGAAGAAAGGAACTTCGACCATGCTGATGTAACCGAGTTGCCGGATCCAGCCACGCCTGCAGACAAGGTGGTATCTGCGCCAGCGAGTTCACCTGCGCAACTGGTCTGGGTGGTGTTTCCGGTTTGGGCCATGCTGATGTTTGTCACCCTGGGAATGGTGACCTGGCATATTACCCACGCACCACCCGTTGCGCCTGCGAACCTTGTGGTCCAATCAACGGGTAACACCCAGCCAGAACCACACAATGCACCGTTGATATCCATGCCGGCTCGCCATACTGAGCAACCGCTATTATCCGCTGCCAGTTTCTGGTTGCTCGTTGAACCGCGTTTTGCCTCGCTCCGGACCACGCGGGAGCAACCGTCAAGACCGCTGGTTGCAGAACGGGCGACCATGCCATCGGTGCGCGCAGCGAATGAACCTGTTGCGCCGCCTGCTCTGGTTGCGAGCGTTGTGGCAGACACCGCGCCTGTAGATATGCAGGCCAGGCCTGACGCGGCCCGACCAAAAGACATCCAGCCTGCACCTTTTGCCAGGGTCTCAGTGGCTGAGCAGGAGACAAGACTACTCGATCGCGTACGTGTGCAGCTGTTCGAAGGTCAGCGTGACCAGGCCATCAGTGAACTGCAGCAGTTTGTCGCCAGTTATGGTTCGCGTGAGAAGGTAATCCGTGTACTTGCCGGATTGCTCCTTCAATCCAGTCGTTATGACGAGGCAAATCGGCTGCTGGCTGCAGTCTCGGCCACCGGCGATCCGGAATCCCGATTTCTGAAAGCGAGGGCTCTGGTCCACGTCGGTGATGCAGGCGCAGCTCTTTTACTCCTGCGGGAGAATTTACCGCCGACAGACGAGCACCCTGCATACCCTGCCTTGCTGGCTGCCGAGTACCAGCGCGCCGGTCTCCCTGCGGAGGGGACTCACCTCTACGGGGCAGGAGTGG
>CAYGNA010000634.1:0-2252 GCA_964351065.1 uncultured Pseudomonadales bacterium | reverse complement strand
TCAATGAACACATAGCCGTCGTCGTCAATGTGCCCAAGATCCCCTGTGGCGTACCACTGGCTGCGCTGTGGTGGACCACCCAGATACCCCTGCATGACCGTGCCGGACACCTCAATTTCTCCGGTTGAGTTAACGCGCAGCGTCGCATGCGGCAGCGGGCGTCCAACAGAACCCTTACGGCTCGCACCAGGCAAATTCAGCGTGACAACTGAGCCGCACTCCGATAGGCCGTAGCCTTCAAAAACTGGCAGCCCCGCCTCGGTTGCGCGCGCCAGCAATCCCTGGCTCACCCTGCCACCGCCCACGGCAATCAGCTTGAAGCCGGTTGAGTCAACCATGCCGAACTGGACCAGCGTGGTGAGTGCAGTCAGCAGTTGGGGCACAAGGATCAGGCTGTCTGGCTCATACAGACCCATCACGCTTGAGAACTTTTCAACATCCAGGCTACTCGCACCCACGCCAACAGCGCTTAAAGACGGAACACAAACCGTCACGCCCCGCATGAGTGGTGCATAAAGCCCGGCAATGTTTTCCAGCAACGTGGCAAGCGGCAAGACACAAAGATGTCTCTGAATAGGCACATCCGCCAGGGCACTGACGATTGATGTGGTAACACTGCCGAGGCTTTCTGCTGACAGGCACACGCCTTTCGGGGCACCTGTACTACCTGACGTGTAGGTGATCTTTACCGATCCTTTGGTCCCTGCTGCAATGCCGGTTGGTTTTGCGGAAAGCGGGATTGCAAACAGCGTCGTACCCGGAATCTTCATCAGGGCACCATTGCTGGCGACGGTCTGTATGAGTTCGTCACTGACTTCATCGGTTACAAAGAGATTAGCGCCTGCGTCCCGCAGCACATGGTCACGTTGACCAACAGAAAAGAATCGGGGTATCGGCACGCTGTTGACCCCGGCCTGTGCCAGCGCGAGATCAAGCACGACCCACTCAATGCCATTGTCTACCTGGAACGCAACCGTCTGTGCATGTTGCGCGTTCAGCCAGTCTGCCAGCAGGGTGACGTCGCGCCACAAATCGGCATAGCTAAACGTGGCAGTCGCGGTGACCAGCGCAGCCTCATCCGGTTGTTGGTTGGCATGAACTTCGATCGCTGCAAGCAGGTTTTCCATCACGCTGCCTTCACGCTAAACAGTGCCAACAGTTGCGCAATCGCGGCTACACCAGTCTGGATACTGCCAGCAAGCACTTGCGGATCGAGTTCGTAATAGCTGCCCCAGTCACCAGGGCTACACAACTTTGCAGGGTCCGCCGCGCCAAGCACAGTCGCCTCTATACCCAACTTATCCAGACAACCGCGGACAGGCCCGGTGACCGTGCAAACCGCCATACTGAATTGGCGATGAAGCAGTTCGGGGGCCAACTGCATCATCAGGGGTAAAACATAACGCTTGTGACGAACTGCCAGACCACCTATCTCGACGATCTGCGCACGGCTCAAGTTTGGCTCGGGTGATACTGCCAGTTCAACTGGCAAATCCAGATACTGCTCAAGAAAGAGCGGTGCGTCCGCCGCACCCGCAAAGCCAGCGCAGCCAACCAGTTGGCTACCGCTGTACATATTGAAGCTGTTGGGCAGGGTATGATGGTGGAGGCTGCCAAAGTGACGCTTGTATTGCGAGGCAACCAGAGCCTGTGCCTTACCAAATTCTGTCGATCCAACACCGACTACCTCAAACCTGAATCCGTCCAACATGTCGCTTTACCACACTATCCACTTTTTGTTGCCTCGTTGGATGGCGCGTGGCGTAAAATCATTCGCGCAACGTGAAGATTTTTTCTACCAGACCCTGAAAAAAACATCGTTTACAATCATGAGCTTGTAAGAGGTACCCTAGTTTGTTGAAAAAACTTCGTTACGGAACAATAACCGTTCTCATTTCGCTGGCATGTCTTACCCTGCTGGCGGCAGTGATGTGGCTTTTGCCTGTCAAAGACACAAGCCCCCTGGCTCTGGCTCCGGCCACTTCACCGGGCTTTATTGCACTGGGTGACTGGGGTGAAGGAGACTACCGGCAGCGACGTGTTGCCGCATTGATGGAGCAGGTTTGCAGGCAGGGTGGCATCAACTTCATCCAGACGGTGGGGGATAACTTTTATCCCGATGGCGTGCAGTCAGCAGACGACGTATTTTGGCAGTCACATTTTGAGAGCATCTACGATTCCCCATGCCTTTCACAGCTGCCTTTTTATGCTGCTTTTGGCAACCATGATCATGGCGGCAAACTCGATGCCCA
>CAYGNA010000633.1:0-2252 GCA_964351065.1 uncultured Pseudomonadales bacterium | reverse complement strand
AGCACATCCACCAGATAGGTATACGGATCGACGTCCTGCAACTTGCAGGTGCTGAGTAACCGTTCATTCCAGACCGTTATTGACTCACGCGATATAGGTCGGAGCGCATTGGCGCATCTGCGAACTTCTCTTTCCAGAGCCTGGGCGTCAGTGACGCCACATCGCTCGCCGGGTGCACGCTGACCCGTTGCAAGACATCCACCAGATAGGTGTAAGGGTCAACACCCTGAAGCTTGCAGGTACAGATCAGGCTCTGGATGATGCCAACGTGTTCTGCGCCAAGTTCGGTCCAGGCAAACAGCCAGCTTTTTCGGCCCATCGGGATGGGGCGCAAGCCTCTTTCCAGATGATTGGTATCCAGTGGCACCGTGGGATCTTCCAGGAACACCCGCAGTGCATCTTGCCGATTCAAGACATAGCCAACTGCCTTGATCAGCAGATTTTCCGGTATTAGGCTCTGGTCTGTTAGCTGTTGTTCACACCAGCCAAAGAACGCATCTACTACCGGTTTGCTATGGTTCAACCGGTATTCACGCTTACGCTCCTCATCAAGCTTCGCTGCCCTGATCCGATCCTCGATCGCATACAGCTCCCTGATGTATTGCAATGCAATCGCAACCAGGCCCGGTTCTGCGGTTTCCGCCTCGATGAACTGGCGCCGGCTGTGGACCCAGCACTGGGCGTGCACCACATCATCCCGCGCCTCGGTATAACGCGCATAGGCCACATAGCCGTCGGACAACAAGGTGCCCTTGAAGTGGGTCGCGAGCACCTGCTCGATGTGCCGCTTCGCCCGGGTGCTGGCATAGGTAAACACAATCTCGTCGGCATCCCCGTACACCGGCCAGAACCACCCTGTCTTCATCTTGCCCTTGCCGGCTCGCCCAGCTTTGATCGGCGTCTCGTCCATCGCCAGTACTTTGCTTTGCAGCACCTGGCGCAATTGCGCCGCCACGATCGGCCGGAGCAGTTCAATACTGCGCTTGCAAAGGTTGGTCAGGGTGGTACGGCTGAGAGTGATACCTGCATGCTGTAACCGCTGGTGTTGGCGGTACAGCGGCAGGTGATACAAAAATTTATCGAGCAGCATGCCGGCGAGGAAGCTGACATCTGCAATAGACTGGTCAAACACGCCAGCCGGGGCCGCCGTGCTGATGATCTCGACGCTCCCCTTGCGTTTGACCACCGGCTGGTCGTAGCGCAGAACCACCAGGCTTGCGGGGCGCTGCGCCAGGCGGTGCACACTGTTCACGCCAATCACTTCATATTGATCGGCGTCGGGGCCGTCGCGCTCGGGCGCAGCAACTGCAATCACTTCAACTGGTACCGTATCGTCAAAGCGCAAACCGCTGTCAGTGACACAAGCGTCGCCGCGCTGCTTTTTCGCCTTGCCGCGCTCGTAGGTGATCGTTTCGGTAACAACAGGCAGTGGCTCAGGACGATCACCCAGCAAACCGTCGAGGGGCAACTGATCGGGGCTGAGATCCATCAGGCGGCGTTCTGACTTCTCGCCAAACACTTGTTTCCGATACCAGGCGAGCTGCCGCTCAAGCTCAAGATTTCTGGCTTCCAGGGTTGTGTTTCGCGCCAGAACAGCGGCATAGTCAGGTTGTTGGGACATGCTGCCATGGTAGCAAAAGGTCAGCTTATGATCGAGCAAAACGTTTGTACTGGCGCGACTTTTTCACCTCAATACCTTCCAGCAACAACTTCAGTTGCAAGCCGTCGAGCAACTGTTTGCCGGTCGCTGAGGTGCGGTAGTTGAACTGTCCCTGCACCAGCCGCTTGCTCCAGATGCAGTAGCCGGAGCGGTCAAAGTAGAGCACCTTCATCTGGGTCTTGCGACGGTTGATAAAGACGAACAGCTGGCCGCTCAGGGGATCTTCCAGCAGCTGGTGTTTGACCATGCCAGACAAGCCGTCGAAAGACTTGCGCATATCGGTAGGCTGGGTGCACAGCCAGACCCGGACCTGGCCCTCTGGAAAGAACATCAGCCGCGCCTCAAGCGCAGGGTCATGCCGTCACCCAACTCGAGCTCGATATCCCATTGCTGGCGCCGCGGGGCCTGAACCAGATTAGTTAACTCAACCAGCGGCGCCTGATCACTGGACGCCAGCCGTTTGCGCCAGCGGCAAAACACGGCGTAACTGAGCTGGTGGGTTTCACAGAACGCTTTGGTGGATAGGTGGGACGCTGCCTGGCGATCCAGGATGGTTTGCCACTGTTCAACTGAACGCCGGATTCTTTTGGTC
>CAYGNA010000632.1:0-2263 GCA_964351065.1 uncultured Pseudomonadales bacterium | reverse complement strand
GACCGACCTGCTGGTTACCGTGACCCGCGCGGATGGCGCTAGTGAAAACTTCCTGGTGAAGCCCGAGGCTCCCTACCTGGACCTTCGGCCCCGGGAAGCGCCGCTGTTGCCAATCTATCTATCGCTTGGCATTGAACACCTGCTGGAAGGTATTGATCATGTGCTGTTTATTATTGGTCTGATGCTGCTGGTGCCGGGCACAGTCAACCTGATCCAGACCATTACGAGTTTTACCATTGCGCATTCCATCACGCTGGCGCTCTCAACCCTCGACCTGGTTCAACTCTCACAGGCACCAGTAGAGGCGGCTATTGCGCTGTCGATCATCTATGTTGCCTACGAGATCACTGTGCCCAGCCACAAGGATGCGATTACCGCCCGGCGGCCCTGGCTCGTGGCGTTTGTGTTTGGCCTGCTACATGGCCTGGGGTTTGCTGGCGTATTGCGGGACATTGGCTTGCCCGAGGACCAAACAGTCATGGCCCTGCTCCTGTTTAACGTGGGCATCGAAATTGGCCAGCTGATTGTGATTGCTGCGGTTGTCGCAATACTGGCGATAGCACGCAGAACCTACGCGCTGGCGAGGCCACGAGGACCCGAATTGAACACCCAGTTCCTGCGCCTCGTACCAGCTTACGCCATTGGCGCTACAGCAACCGTATGGCTGCTGCAGCGCACGCTCACTGTTTAGCCGCCGGATTAGTCTAGGAAGACGCTACCGCGCCACCGTCGCACGTGATGACCTCACCGACCGTGTAGGCACCAGCACGTGAGCAGAGGAATATCGCCAGCCCTGCAATATCTTGCGCGGTACCTACCCTGCCCCGCGGATTGTTCTTACCCACCTGGCCCCAGTCAACACCCTCGGTTTCGCCACCAAAGCCAACCCCGGCACTGAGCATCCAGGTTGGAAAAGGTCCTGGTGCAATCGCGTTAACAATAATGTTCTGGCGCACCAGATGGGATGCCAGGACGCGCGTCAGGTGATGCACCGCCGCCTTGGATGGCCCGTAGGAGAAGTTATCAAAGGCCGGCGTTTTGATACCATCTACCGAACCCACGTTGATCACGCGCGCCGGATCTTCATGCGTTGCGGCCTTGCGTAGCAGCGGCAGCAGTTTCTGGGTGAGAAAAAACACACCTTTGACGTTGGTATCCATCACCTTGTCCCAGCCAGCTTCAGGAAACTCATCCAGCGGCGCGCCCCAGGTTGCGCCCGCGTTGTTCACCAGAATATCCAGCTTGTCTTCCCTGCTCTCGATCTCTTTGACCACGGCTTCAATGCCTGAAAGTTCCGCCATATTGCCTGGCACCGGTACACATACACCACCAAACTCCGTCATGAGCCGTTCGGCCGTTTCCGCGCAGGCGTCTGCTTTGCGCGAGCTGATATAGACCTTTGCGCCATTGGCCAGAAAGCCCGCGGCAATCATCTCGCCAATACCACGTGATCCGCCGGTTACCAGCGCCACTTTTCCCTCTATCGAAAACAGGTTTTTCATTTATCCTCCGATAAAAATTTATGTGTGTCATTGTGAAGCCTCGAACCATATCAAATATACTCACCGAATGATCAAGACATACAACAACATCACACCGGTTGTGCCAGATTCCTGTTTTGTGTCAGCAACGGGACTGGTGATGGGTGACGTGGTGCTGGGGGAATACTGCGGCGTGTGGCCAGGGGCCGTGATTCGCGGGGATTTTGCCCGCATCACAATTGGCAGTGGCACCATCATCGAGGACAACGTGGTGGTCCATACCGGCAGTGAAAGCACCATCGGTGACAACGTGATTGTGGGCCATGGCGCCGTGATTCACTGCCGCTCAATAGGCAACAACAGCCTGATTGCCAATAACGCCACTGTACTGGATGACGCCGTGGTCGGCAGCTTTTGCATCATCGGTGCCGGCGCCGTAGTAAGCCCTGGCATGCAGATTCCGGACGGCTCCCTGGTCTTCGGCGTACCCGGCAAGATTGTGGGTCCAGTCAAGCCCCACCAGCGCGAGCGCCTGCAACGCGGCAATGCCTCCTACCTCGCCAAATTCGCCCAATACAAACTAGATGGCATCTAGATACGCGGATAGGGACACACCGGCAAAACTTTGTTAATATCCGCCATCTCCGCCCGTAGCTCAGCTGGATAGAGCACCAGGCTTCGAACCTGGGTGTCGGGAGTTCGAATCTCTCCGGGCGGGCCATTAAAAAAACCGGCCCCGGCCGGTTTTTTTAATGGCTGTTTGGAGACTTTGGTTCGAACTC
>CAYGNA010000631.1:0-2268 GCA_964351065.1 uncultured Pseudomonadales bacterium | reverse complement strand
ATGGGTTTCGCTTCCACGCTGGCTGGCCAGGAAACGAACTTGGCAATTTTGAGCACGAGTTCAGCCTTTGCGGTGGCGCTGGTTGCCATCTTCGTTGAGTTGAAGTCTGTTGAGCTGAAGGCTGGTGAGGCGACAACTGCAGCACAAGCAGCGCCAAGGCATAGCGTCAGTAAGAGTCTCGTGATTGAAGTTGGCATCTGCCTACTCTGCTCATTATCGTGTAGCCGGCACGGGGTGTCGCTGATTTGGTGCTGACGATCATGTTGGTCCCACTATCCCGTGCACCATCAATGCGGGTATTACTCCTCATTATTGGGTGTCAGTAGCCAGCGCCGGCATTACAGGGGTAATCGTGATCCGAACTACGGTTATCGACCACATTGGCAAAATCTTGAATGGTCAGTGGTGCCAGGATTGCAGCAGTTGCATGGTGGCCAAGGAGAATGTCTTGTGGCATTTTGGTGGTCCAGCCTGTAGATGTTCGGGCGTGATGATGAGAAAACCTTGGTTGATGCTGACATTTCTGGGGTGCTGCTGAGTTGCATATTTTTTATGCTGCTGGTCGCTGTTATCTCCTGGTACAAGACGCGTGGCGAGGTGCAATCACGCGATGGCTATTTCTTGGCTGGCCGGGGACTTTCAGCCGTGTTCATCGCAGGTTCTATGGTGCTGACAAATCTTTCGGCCGAACAGCTTATTGGCCTGAATGGCTCTGCTTATGGTTTCAATATGAGCAGCATGGCGTGGGAGGTAACTGCAGCCTTCGCCACAATCTGTATGGCGTTTCTGTTCCTGCCCCGTTACCTGGCCGGCGCGTTTACGACGCTGCCCGAATTTCTCAAGCTTCGATTTGATGAGGATGTTCGTCGACTGTCAGTCATCCTGTTTATGGTGGGCTACGGACTCATCACCATACCGTCTGTATTGTATTCGGGCTCAATTGCGGTGCTGCTGCTGTTTGATGTGCCCGGACTCTTTGGTATTACCTATGCCGAAGCGCTGGTGCTGACGATTGTGTCGGTGGGTTGTATCGGAGCACTGTATGCGATTGTAGGTGGCCTGAAAGCAGTTGCTGTGTCAGATACTCTAAATGGTGTTGGACTGCTGATTGTTGGCGTGGCAGTGCCGGTGCTGGGGCTGTCGGCACTGGGTCAGGGTGAAATCGGGGAAGGCTTGCATATTCTGACAACAACCAACACGGACAAGCTGAACGCCATTGGCAGTGCGTCGGACCCGACACCTTTTGGCACCGTGTTTACCGGCATGATTTTCGCCAACCTGTTCTACTGGTGCACGAACCAATATGTCATCCAGCGAACACTGGCTGCATCAAGTCTGGCGGAAGGGCAGAAAGGTGTGCTGTTTTCGGGTTTCCTGAAGGTGCTTGTCCCTTTCATGATGATGATCCCGGGGGTGATTGCCTTCCACCTCTATGGCCCAGACCTGGCATCGATTGACCAGGCCTATCCCCGGCTGATCAGGGATGTAATGCCTGGTTACGCGGCGGGTTTCTTTCTTGCCGTGCTGTTGGGCGCGGTCTTCAGTTCGTTCAATTCGCTCCTTAACAGCGCGGCCACACTGTTCTGTCTGGACGTTTACGCGCCGCTGAAAAAGACAGCGCCTTCAGATCAGGAACTGGTGCGGGTAGCCAGGATTGCCGGTGTGGTGATTGCGCTGTTTTCTTTTATTGTTGCGCCGCTACTGCAGTTTGCACCGGATGGTCTGTGGCAGATTATTCGAATTTTTACGGGTTTTTATAACATTCCCGTTATCGCCATTGTGGTTGTTGGACTCTTTTTCCCCAGTGTCCCGGCGCTGGGTCCCAAGGTGGTAATCGGCTTTCACATAGTTGCTTACGGCCTGTTCCAGTTCGCACTGAAAGACGTTGTTCCAATCCACTTTCTGCATTTGTACGCCATTCTGTTTTTCCTGGAAGTGGGCATCATGCTGGGGATTGGCAGGCTTTACCCCCGGCGTAAACCCGGCGTTACTCCCCCGGTTAACAAGGTTGACCTCACCCCCTGGCGATATGCTGTTCCCTGTGCGTTCACGCTGATGTCGTGCGTTGTGCTCGTTTACTGCCTGTTTTCCAAAGTTGGTCTGGTCGGCGGGCTTGGACCGGCCTTTGGCATTATCACCAGTGTGCTGGTGTTGCTTAACATCACTGTCTGGTGGTGGAGTCGGCGCAGGGTTCAGCTGTCGTGACAGACAACGTCAGATAGTTGGTGCCATCAGTTTGCGCAGGTCACCCAGCGGATCATCCTCAAC
>CAYGNA010000630.1:1253-2269 GCA_964351065.1 uncultured Pseudomonadales bacterium | reverse complement strand
TGACCTCTGCGCCCTCGGGTGCCACCGCTACCTCAAGGTTGGTAAACGCCACATCCGCCCCGGCGAGATAATCACGGGCCTGTACAACGGATGCCGGCACCAGCGTTCGCAGGTCCCACTTGATAAGGGCCTGCCCGACCAGCATGACCCTGATACTGGCTGGGTCTGTGGATGGGTCAGCCGTTTGCGCTATCAACTGCTGAGTCACGCTTGCAGTGACCAGAGCGCAGAGCACAATAGCACCTGCCAGTGACCGTATGTTGTAACGGTGTTTAGTCATCATGCAACTCCACTTACGGTCAGACAGACAGAAGATGGGCAATCACCGCCAAAATACACCCGGTTTCTGGCGATCCGGAAACTCGTCCTGCTGCCCGGCAGATCGCCGTTGTTTGGATTCAGGTCAAACTGAGGGAAATTACTGCTGGAGATATCCAGCCGCAGGCGATGACCTGCCTTGAATCGATTGCAACTTGGCAGTGTCTCAATCCGCACGGCGCAAACCTCACCGGGCTGCATGAACTGCTCACGATCCCAGCCAGCCCGGTAACGCAGGCGCAGGATACCATCAGCAATGTTCATGCAGAAACCGTCAGGATAATCTTCGCTGGCAGGATAGACATCAATCAGCTTGACTGTGAAGTCGGTGTCAGGACCATCAGTGGCAATCCAGAGATCAGCTCGCAAGGTGCCGGCAAGCACCAGGTCCTGTGCCAGTACGGCAGTCTGGAACGTCAGTACATCGGGCCGTGCGGACAGCGGCGCCGTATCACCCTTGGCAGTGATGAACGGTTCAACCCCTGCCCGTTGATCAAAGGCGCCGCCAAACATGAGTGGCTCACCGGAGGTGATCGCGCCGCCCACCGTGGGGACCGGCAGGCGTGGATCAAACTCGAACTCAAGATGGCCAGCTTCACTGGTCGGCTCATTGCTCAACCCGCCCTCGCGCGCCAGATAGAAGTGTTGCTCGACGGTCATGGCGGGTGGCCAGTGAGTGCCAGTCTGCCATCGCCCAC
>CAYGNA010000630.1:0-1243 GCA_964351065.1 uncultured Pseudomonadales bacterium | reverse complement strand
GCATTAAACGGCCATCAGCGTTGCGTTGGCCGCTGCCGCCGCCCATCTCAAACCAGGTGATCCCGGGTTTGGGTCCCTGCCCAGTGGCGGTTGGGTTGCCCAGGCATTGCTGGAACCAGGCCAGCCGATAGCGCAGGTAATCATCTGCAATGTTGTCGTCCAGCGTTGCAATGGGGCCAAAGTCCACGTCCCCAGCGAAGGAGACCGAGCGATTGCCGTGTGTCCAGGGCCCCATCAGGAGACACGTCGGACTCTTGTGCCGCTCGGCCAATCCCATGTAGTTGGTCAGGCAGGCGCCGGCGTAAGGGTCGTACCAACTGCCCACGATAGCAATGGGAATGTCCGGTACCTGATCATAGTAGCCCTCGGCGTATAGCCCTACCTGTCGCCAATAATCATCAAAAAGACCCTTGTTCCACTGGTCGAACAGGTAATCTTCAAACTCTGGCGCAGCCGCCAGTGGCGAGTGCCCCGGCCACCAGGGGAGATTACGGAACCAGTGCGCCAGGTCAATCTGCTCAAGCGCTGCCTTGCGTGCCGGGTCAGCTGCGGTTTTTGGGCTGCGCAGGGCGTGTCGATAAGCCCAGGTCGCCTGTTTCAGTTCGAATGCCCCACCGCGTCGAATGCCACCCTGATGGGCATTGGCAAAACCACCGGAGTCAAGGAACATGCAGGCCAGGGCTCGCGGAGACTGGCATGCCAACGCCAGTTGCGTGTGTGCGCCATAGGATAATCCCATGGTCGCGACTCGACCATCGCACCAGTCCTGTGCCGCAATCCAGTCCAGTGTGTCGCAGCCATCATTACCCTCAGCCAGATACTTGGTAAAAACACCTTCCGAACCGTAGCGCCCGCGGCAATCCTGCATTACCACCGCAAAACCATGCTCCACAAAAAATTCAGCAACCTGAGGCCGGCTCAGTGATATGGCTTGTTCTCGGCTGCGCTCCGAGCGGCTCAGGCCGAGCCTATCGTAGGGTGTGCGCTCGAGAATCACGGCGAGTGGCGCGGTTTCCCCGGCGGGCAGATACACGTCGGTGGCCAGGCGAACACCATCGCGCATGCGCACCATGAGACTATGCCTTACAGAAACTGCTGGGGCGTCCTCTCTTGCCATATCTAACCACCCATACTGACGATGATGGTCAACAGTGCCATTGCGATAACGATGTAAAAAACCCATAACCAGAACACGGCACGTGCCCATTCGGTCCAGTTCACCTGGGCGGTAGCCAGGTAGGCC
>CAYGNA010000629.1:0-2272 GCA_964351065.1 uncultured Pseudomonadales bacterium | reverse complement strand
CTATCAGGGGCGGACACTGGCGGAGGTTGCGGCAGAGCGCGGCAAATCAGCGGCTGATACTGCAATTGACCTTGTGATCGAAGACGGAAGCCGCGTGCAGGTAGTCTACTTCCTGATGTCAGAAGAAAACGTCAGGCGCGTGATGGCACTGCCCTGGGTCAGCTTTGGCTCGGATGCAGGCTCAATGGCAACGGAAGGCGTGTTCCTCAACCGTAGCACCCATCCCAGGGCTTACGGCAATTTTTCTCGGGTACTGGGAAAATATACCCGCGAGGAAGGTGTGCTGACACTACCCGAGGCGATCTACAAACTGACCAAATTGCCCGCTACCAACCTGAAGCTACGTGGCCGCGGTGAACTGAAATCAGGGTACTTTGCCGATATTGTGGTGTTTGACCCGTCCCGGGTGCAGGATCACGCCACCTACAATGCACCCCACCAGTATTCCACAGGCATGCAGTATGTGCTGGTGAACGGTGTCCCGGTGCTGGCAGAGGGTGAACATACTGGCGCCCTGCCTGGTCAGGTTGTGCGCGGCCCCGGCTGGCGGGGTTGGAAAGATATGGAATAATCCAAATGGTGGGCTGCAGCGTACAGACCCAATTAGCCAAGATGCACTTGCCGTGACTGATATAGCACTGTTCCCGATTCCAAATCTCGTGGCATTCCCTGGTACTTTGGTACCCCTGCACGTGTTTGAGCCACGTTATCGGGAAATGGTGCATGATGCAGTGGATCACCAGCGTATGATTGGCATCTGCCATACGCGCAAGCAGATTCACGCCGCCAGGAAGACCCAAACCATTGAAGAGGCGCTCTCCAGCAACCAGGCAACCTACCAGCCGCATGAAGTCTTTTCTGCTGGTCTGTGTGAGATTGTTGAAACAACGCCTGATGGTCGCATACACGCAAACATCAAGATTGAAGGCCGTTATCGTAGCATCGCTGAGGTGCAAACTCTGCCCTATCGAATCGTTCGGGCGGATGAGTTGCCGGATGATGAGGAGCCTGCTGAAGATGTCAGGCCGCTCCAGGTGCAGATTAACGAACGTCTGATTGAGATGACGCGGCGGGATAGTCCGGTGCTGATGCGCCTGCTTTCTGAGGACGACTGGCTTGCACAGTCGCCGGCCCAGTTCTCATTCAAGCTGTTCCAGTTCTTGCGGTTTGAGCCAGATCTGATGCAGTCTATCCTGGAAACGACCCGGGCCAGCGAGCGGTTGAAGCAGATTGATGAGGTTCTGCGTTACGCGTCCTGATCGTTCGTTTACCTGTTGTTGCGCAGGGGATCCAGGAGCGATTCCAACCCGTTGATCTTGATCTCCAGTGTTAGCTGCATCAGTTCTCCCAGCTTGCCCGCAGGGAAGCCGCGATCCACAAACCACAGCAGATACTCCTCTGGCAGGTCAGCGATCAATCGACCCTTGAAGCGGCCAAAAGGCATGGTTGTGTTGACAATATGAACCAGGTCTTCCCTTTCGATCATTTTGGTGGCCATTCGCGCTAACATTGCATATCCAAGTGTAGCGAGGCCCCTATGCCAAGAGCCAGTGATCTGAAAAAGGGTGATGTCATCAATCTTGATGGCATACCCCACATTGTTAGTCATATCGAATCCCGCAGTCCATCAGCGCGTGGCGCATCTACCCTGTATAAGGTGAGGTTTAACAACCTTGTGACGGGGCAGAAGCTTGATGAGTCCTTCAAGGGAGACCTGATGTTGGCGGAGGCAGACTGCCAGCGTGTGCAGGTACAGTTCTCCTATATCGATGGAAACCAGTATGTCTTCATGAACCTTGAGGACTACGCCCAGTACCAGCTGGATGAAGAGTCCCTTGAGGGTCAAAGAGAGTATCTGATGGAAGGGCTGGAGGGGATTACTGCGCTGCTGGTCGAAGACCGTATTGTCGCCATTGATCTGCCGCAGTCTGTTGTCATGGACATTGTTGAAACGTCACCGTCGATCAAGGGGGCAACCGCCAGCGCTCGCAGCAAGCCGGCGATTCTGACTTCCGGGCTGACCGTGCAGGTGCCTGAATACGTTGAGCAGGGTGAACGCATCAAGGTAAACACAACCAACGGCAAGTTCATGTCGCGGGCATAAGATGGCAATTACGGTCAGTGACATTCCCGAGCGAGAGATTGATATCTCCGCCATGCGCGCGAGTGGCCCCGGTGGACAAAACGTCAACAAGGTGTCGACGGCGATTCACCTGCGGTTTGATATCGATGCATCTTCGCTACCGGATGATCTCAAGGCACGCCTGAAGCG
>CAYGNA010000628.1:0-2283 GCA_964351065.1 uncultured Pseudomonadales bacterium | reverse complement strand
TTTTCCCACCCACAACATTAAGGGTACCCGCGCCTGTCAGCGTGGTTGCTCTCGTATTGTTGTAATCATCTATCGTCGTCAGTTCACCGCCCGCAAACACCAAGGAGTTGTCAGCAACCCCCAAGGCATCACTCGAAGCGACCCGTACACTACCTGCATTGATGATGGTGTCACCGGAATAAGTGTTGGTACTGTTGAGTTCAAGTGTACCCAGACCTGATTTTTTGAGATCGCCTGCGCCCGAAATTTCGCCATTCATGGTCAGGGTTCTGGTGGAATTTACGTCGAAATTGCCGCCGGCGTCGAGTTCTGTCGCTTGCGACAATGCCATGGTTCCTGTCACGTTCAACGTGGCAGTGTCCAAGTTCAGATATGGTGACATAAATACCAGCGAACCAAGCCCCAGGTTTTCAGCCGCTGAAACTTGCAAGCTCCC
This sequence comes from uncultured Pseudomonadales bacterium, assembly GCA_964351065.1. GTDB lineage: Bacteria > Pseudomonadota > Gammaproteobacteria > Pseudomonadales > Azotimanducaceae > JANQJA01. Next base: position 1,847 of record CAYGNA010000628.1, on the reverse strand, counting down.
ACCATAAATGCGGGTATCACCCGAATAGCTGTTGTTGCCGGATAACTGAGAAGACCCTTCCGTGCGCTTGTAGAGAGATGCAGTTCCTCCCAGGTTAGAAGCGACAGCACCTGACTCCAGAAGAATGGCGTTTGTAGCTGAAAGTGTGCCATCCCCATACACCGCCCCGGACCTGACCTCGAGAAAACTCACCAATTCAGATCTTCCATCCAGATCAAGCAGCCCACCATTGAGCCTCAAATCAGAATTATCAGCCAGCACATTGTCGGCACCCAACTTGATTGAACCTTCGTTGATCAACGTGGTTCCTGAATAGCTATTGGCACCTGCGAGGGTCAAAGTACCAGTGCCCACCTTGGTGAGAGAGCCGTCACCAACTATTTTCCCGGAAAAGGTTGAACTCAGGTTATTGGCACCAATCTGCATCACGGACAGACCGCCAAGATCAACGCGCCCGGTTACGCCACCACTTAACCCGCCAAAGTTTTCATCGGTGCCATTCAAATCAAGCTCACCGTCAACCGTCACATGGGTGACATTGGATAAGTTGTCGCCACCATCGAGCCTTAAACGACCACCTTCTTCGATCGTGATATCACCGGTATAACCACTGTTGTTGCCGGTCATTCGGGTTCGTGTGTCAGCAAAGACATACTCACCAGAGATTTGCCCGCTACTGTTATATCTAGCAATCGCCTCGGGATGGTTGATAATCATGTCGCCGGAACCGGTCAAGTTACCGTCGAGATTAAAATTGCCGGTCAACTCCAGCTGATGATTGATCGCAACATTGCCGTTGATGTCTGTGACCGGTGTGAGCGGCACGTTGTAAGTCACATTAAAGAACAGGTTTCCACCACTTTCCCAATGTTGATCTGATGAAACACGCAGATCCAGATCTATATTTTGCTCTTTCCAGCTCTTATTGATGATTCCACTCGCTCCGGTTAAACCAATGGCACGACCCGTTAAGCGCAACTGCTCAGCAGTAGCACTATTGGAAAAAATAAGATCAGTCAAACTCCAGACACGATCGTTATTCAGTGTGGTGTGACCAGAGTAGAAGCTCGGATCGATGTAGACGGTACTCCCATCGATGGGTGTGGACCAACCCGACCAGTTGCTCTTTGTGCTCCAGTTATTGTCAGGCCCATTGCCGACCCAGGTTTGCGCCAGCAAGTTTGACTGCGGAGCAGCTACACAGAGCGCCAACCCTAACCTGAGAATCTGCTTACCCAGCGTGCTATCGGTTCTGACTTGCTGATGGCTGATCATAGTGTTGGCAGTTCTGACTGGATTGTGCAAATTCTAGCGAGCAGCCATCAACACAAAGTCAGGTAATCCCCTTAGTTTTACAACTATTGTGTAAAGATTTTCGACACCTGCGTTTCCAATCGTGTCCAATGTGGCATCGCTTCGTTCGGCCAGGCTGCCGCCTGACCCGTCTTCCTGGTACTTACACCAGGATCAACTTTCCGATGCGTACAGCAACATCAACCTGCCCTTAAGGTGACGCCACGCATAAACGTGCCTTAAATTGTGTTTTCTTTAGAAGACTTTTGTATAGTTTCCGAACTCGCTTGTCGTCAGGTGTTTCCCTGACTCCCTGGTGTAACCGTTAATGACGAGAATTCAAGCAGCAGTCTGCTGCCTATGCTGCAGCATGCTTGCCCTGTCGGTCGTCGCGTCCGAGCCGCTGGCTTTGACCGGAAGTGAGTCACAATCGCTGACCACACATATCGAATATCTGATCGAGGTACCGCCGTTCGCCCCGCACCAAAACGGCAGGTTTATACCAAACCTGTCCCTTGGAGCATTAGGCGACGCAAACTTCGAGCCCTACCAGG
>CAYGNA010000627.1:0-2291 GCA_964351065.1 uncultured Pseudomonadales bacterium | reverse complement strand
GTCGTAAGACCTGGGGGGGTGGAAAGGTAAGCAACAAAGCGCGCGGGCAGGGCTGCCGATAGCGCAGACACGGCGGCTGGCCATGCGTCTGGATTGACCCCAATCAGCATCGTTGGGCACAGACAATTGTCGCCGCAGCAATCGCCATGCCCATCATCAACCGCCGGCATCTCCGAACCTGCAGACAAATCAGGCACGTCGGCCATCCTTTGGTCACCAAATGATTGGTCACCAAATGATTGGTCACCAGATGTTTGGCCACCAGACTTGTGACAATCCGGCATGACCTGCGCAGCTACCTGCGCCGCAACCGGTTGGTGGTCAACGTTCGTAATGCAGCCAAGCGCCATCGCCACCGGCCCCTGCAGCAACACCGCAAAGGCGGTAAAAATCGCCAGGCTACGTTTGAATCTGATTTCCATGGAGAGATCCTAAACCCTAAAGCTGCTTGAGTGTCCAGTTGCAAGTCGCCATCTCGAGCAGCAGTTGCCCTGTCTCTCCCCAATTCAGGCATCGATCGGGGTATGATCGAGCAGGAATTTGATAATACGGAGCTGGTAAATGGGTATTCACAGCGAAATCGCAAAAATGTTTTTTGTTGCCACGGCCGCTGGAGACAAAGACGCAATCAGGGCAATCTGCAGCTCGAACCTTATAGCCAGCCAGAACGGCGCGCCGCCCATGGACGTCGAAGCGCTGGCAAGGTTTGCCGCCGCCGTTAAACGAGTGGTGCCGGACTTTCGTTACGAAAATGCCAGCCGCGCTGATACCCAAAATGGTTTTGTCGAGGAGCACGATGTCTGCGGCACCCTGCCAGATGGCACAGCACTTAACCTCGCTGTTTGTGTTGTCGCCGACATTCGCGATGGCAAGATCACCGCACTGCGTGAATACCTGGATAGCGCAAGCGCGGCTGGCCTGATCAATGCGCTACGTGGTGGAATTTAGGAACAGCCGGTTTGATGCTACTGCATGTACTCCTGGTATTGTTATCGCTGACTACGGTGTCAGGCTCGACCGCAGCCCTGGCAGCAATGGAAGCTGCCACATCAACTATTCCTGAGCCTGGATTTGTCGGAGATCGCGCTTGCGCGTCCTGTCACCAAAAGCAAACGGTCAGTTGGCAGGGATCACATCACGACCTGGCGATGCAGCCAGCGACGTCAGCCACCGTTCGAGGTGACTTCAACAATCAGGTCTTTATCCACAAAGGTCTGACGACCCGCTTTTATCGAAAAGATGATCAGTTCTTTGTCGAAACCGCGGGTGCCACAGGGGCTACCCAGACGTTTACGATCTCCTACACCTTCGGCTGGGAACCACTGCAGCAATACCTTATCGATATTGGTCGCGGGAAATTCCAGGCACTGGACATCGCCTGGGATGTTCAAGGTGCCCGGTGGTTCAAGCTGAATCCGGACTCGAACGCCACGCCTGGCGACTGGCTGCACTGGACGGGTGGTGCAATGAACTGGAACACCATGTGTGCCGACTGCCATTCCACCTACCTGCAGCAAAACTACTCCGCTGATAGTGATGAGTTCAGCACAGCCTGGTCCAGCATCAATGTCAGCTGTGAAGCCTGTCATGGTCCGGGCAAGGCACACGTTGCCTTTATGGCATCTGGTCAAGGTCAATCTGCGACGAGCGAAAGAATTCGCCGTGATCTTCTGTTGACCCGTGGCGCCTCTCAGAAAGAACAGATCGGCCAGTGCGCTGCCTGCCACTCTCTCAGGGAAAGGCTCACACCAGCCTACCCCCACTCAGGCGCTTTCACGGACCACTTCAATCCCGCGCTACCCCTGCCGCCAGCCTATGAAGCTGATGGACAGATAAAAGAAGAAGTTTATGTTTACGGCTCATTCCTGCAAAGCAGGATGTACCGTGAAGGTGTTATGTGCAGTGACTGCCACGAGCCCCACAGCCTTAACCTTAAAGCCACCGTTAGCGACAATAGCCTCTGCCTGCAATGCCACGAGCCACGCTTCAACGCCAAAACGCATCATTTCCATGAGCCTGCGACCGCTGCCGCGCAGTGCGTTAGCTGCCATATGCCAGGGCAAAACTATATGGAAATTGACTTCCGACGGGATCACAGCTTTCGAATTCCAAGACCTGACCTGACGCTTTCCTTCGGTACACCCAATGCCTGCAATGGCTGTCATACGCAAGAAGACGCTGCCTGGGCAAGTGAGAACCTGACATCGTGGTACGGCCGCCAGCGCACCCTGCGCGCACATGCCGCGCTTGCACATGCCGCACATACCGGCCACGCCGCCGTGCCTGCAGTA
>CAYGNA010000626.1:574-2293 GCA_964351065.1 uncultured Pseudomonadales bacterium | reverse complement strand
TGGCGATCGCCGACAAATCAACATAGGCATCAATGTCCCGGCGCAGGGCATTGTCACGAATAGCAATGTCGGCAAAACCAACCCGGGCTTTGGCTGCTGCCAGTTCGTCGCTGGCGGGCACGCGTCGCTCCAGCGGTGAGGTGCCAAAGCCCCACAGGTTCACCAGTGGCCCCACGGTGACATCAAACGCACCGCCAGAGAGCAAAAACAGCTTCTCTGACATTCGCATGATGTCAATCAGTGGCTCTGATGCGTCAAACCAGGTGCCAATAGCCGACTGGTTGAAACGGGATAACTCAGAATCAGGAATATAGGTGGACATGACATCATTGAACGCGGCCAGTTCTGCATCTATCTGTGCAGCCAGTGCCTGAGTCTCGCCTGTCACATTGGCGATTTTGACGCTGTAGGTTGTGCCCATCGTACTGCCGGTCAATTCGACCATGCGAGTGTTGTCGCACCCGGCGGCCAGGATCACCAGCACCGATACCAGGCTGATCAGGGTTATTCGCATGGTCTCTCCACGTCTGTCACCCTACTATTGTATGCTTATGGTTTATCAAATTCAGGGCGGCGTTACCCGTGACCAGCACAATCAGGATTGACTCAACAGCAGCGCTCGAGGCGGCTTATCACGGCCTCATCCCCATCAGTGCGCATATGGGCCTCAGCGTGACTTCCTGGTCGGGTGGCACTCTCATGCTGCGGGCACCACTGGCCAACAACATCAATCACCAGCAGTCAGCGTTTGGTGGCAGTCTGTTCTCTATTGCAGCACTCGCAGGCTGGGGCTTGCTGCAGCTAAAGCTCAACTCGGTAAACATCGACGCCAACACCGTGATAGCCGATGGTGATGTCAGCTACCGCAGACCGGTATTCGATGACTTTGAGTGTATTTGCACACTGCCCGAGAGTTATGCCGCTTTTGAAGATACGCTAAAAGAAAAAGGCAAGTCTGCGCTTATTCTGGCACCCGAGATTATGGTCAATGGCGAGGTAGCAATGACGTTCTCTGGCCGCTATGTAGTGACAGTCAAAGCATGATCAAGCCACCGCGCATTGCCCTTGCCCGTCTGCCCACACCGCTTGTCCCACTGGATCGGCTATCGGCTGAGGTCGGTGGCCCCAGAATCTGGCTCAAGCGGGATGATTTGACCGAAATCACCGCTTCAGGCAACAAGATTCGTAAACTTGAGTACGCTATCGCCCAGGCCAAAGAAGAGTCAGCCGACGTGCTGATCACCTGTGGCGGCGTACAATCAAACCATTGCCGTGCAACTGCGGTGATCGCACGTCAGCTTGGCCTTGACGTACACCTGCTGCTGCGCGGAACCCAGCCAAAGGAAGCAGACGGTAACCTGCTCCTTGATGCCATGCTGGGTGCGTCTATCACCTTTGCCACGCGGGAGGAGTATGCCGATTTGCCAGGTCTCGTCGCGCGAACCGAACTGGGTTATCTCAAAGCTGGCAAGAAACCTTTCTTCATTCCTACCGGCGCGAGTGATGAAATCGGACTCTGGGGCTACATCAACGCAACAACAGAACTGAAAAACGATTTCTCTCAGCACAACATCAAACCTGCAGCAATTGTCTCTGCTGCCGGTTCAGGTGGCACTCTGGGCGGCTTGATCATTGGTCGTCAGTTGACAGAATTGGACATCCATATGGTGGCCTTCAATGTCTGCGACGACGAGGCTTATTTCCGGACCAAGATTACAG
>CAYGNA010000626.1:0-564 GCA_964351065.1 uncultured Pseudomonadales bacterium | reverse complement strand
CGCCGGCAGCGCCCGGCATCGTCCCGCCCAATGCGCGCCATCAACGACTGCGACTACTAGGCTGATTTCAAGACCAAGATTACAGAGGACATAAAACGCTGGGAATCACGTTACGAGCATCAACTGGATTGGGCAACGCTCGATATCAACGTGATCGATGGCTACGTCGGGCCAGGATACGGTCGAGCCGACAAACACGTCTTCGAAACGATTAGGCGGGTCGCAACGACTGAGGGTATCATCCTCGACCCGGTCTACACGGGTAAGGCCTTTGACGCTTTGCTGACCGAAATTTCAAAGGGACGGTTCCGCGATGCAGCGGACATTGTGTTTCTTCATACGGGCGGCATTTTTGGTCTTTTCCCCCAACGTAACCAGCTTTGATTGGACTTATTGATGGCTAACAGGATTTTGTACTACACCCTTGGCTTGTTTTTGTTGAGCGGCTGCGCCTGGTTCGGTGGCAGTGAGGACTGTGATGGTCCTAACTGCGAGGGACCGCAACTGCTCGACAACAGCGTGAGCAAAACAACATGGTACTGTTACGGTACGGCAACAGACACG
>CAYGNA010000625.1:0-2297 GCA_964351065.1 uncultured Pseudomonadales bacterium | reverse complement strand
GTATTACCATGGGCGGAGGTTGTGGAATATCACTTCATGGTTCACATCGAGTTGCGACAGAGAAGCTGACATTAGCGATGCCTGAAACGATGATTGGGTTTTATCCCGATATTGGTGCAGCACATTTTTTATTAAAGTGCCCAGGAAAAACCGGTTTATATTTGGCGTTGACCAGTGCGCGGGTTGATGCAGCAACTGCCCTGCGTATTGGCCTTGTGGAAGAGGTTGTTGCAAAAGGCGCATCCTTTGAGAAGGCTTCTGCACTGGCAGCACAGGTGGCGAATCAAAGTCCGGGTAGTGTGGCTGCATGCAAACGCCTGATCCAGGCAGCGAGAACTGCCCCCATGACCAATGGCTACGCCGAGGAAAGGGATGCGTTTGTCGAACTGTTTGGTACTGAGGATCAGTTGGAAGGGGTTAATGCATTCCTCGAGAAGCGTAAACCATCATGGAAGAATCGCTAGTCAGTATCCACGCAGTCAGGGTCAAGGTGGTCTTTCTCAGCAATCTTGCTGAATGAGAAACTAACACTATCCTGATGTCGCATCATGTCACTCGGCACAGATTTTTTTAGGGACAGGAATTGAGCTTAATGGATTTGCCCCCGGTACTGTTTGAGGTACAGCGCTGCGATGACGGTCACTCGATTGGCATTGCGACGCTGAATGCTGAAAAGTCGCTAAACAGCCTGAGCCTGCCGATGATTGACCTGTTGCACGAGAGGCTCGAGTCCTGGCAGGACGATGCAAACATTGTTGCGGTTGTCCTGCAGGGGGCCGGAGATCGTGCCTTCAGTGCAGGAGGTGATATTCAGGAATTGTACCAGTCGATGCTGACACACCCGTCCGGTGCGAATCCCTATGCAAGACAGTTTTTTGAGCGCGAGTATCGGCTTGACTACCTGATCCATCGTTATGAAAAGCCAATCCTGGCGTGGGGACACGGGTTTGTCATGGGGGGTGGGCTCGGATTGATGGCTGGCAGTTCACACCGAATTGGCACTGCCCGGACACGTCTGGCCATGCCTGAAATTACGATAGGCCTTTTTCCTGATGCAGGAGCTACCTGGTTTCTTGCGCAAATGCCCCAGCACTGGGCCCACTTCCTGGCCTGGACGGGTTGCCAGATTGGCGCCAGAGACGCATTGCAGGTTGGGCTGATAGATTATCTCGTTGACCTCGCGCAGAAGCCTGCGCTCATGACAGCGCTACAGGCTGTGCCATGGTCAGCTGATGCGGTTGGTAATCACCGATTGCTGGACGATTTGATCAGTCGCTTTACAGACCACATTGAGGCGTTTCCGCCTGGTCAGCTTGAGCAATATGATGAGTCCGTCAGGACGCTCATTGATGAATCACTGGCGACAGGCAATCCGGCGTTGGCGTTTGGGGAGCATTTGGATCAACTGGACCAGTCCGACGCCTGGGTTGCGCGGGCCACAGCCGCGTTTCGCGCTGGTTGTCCAACAACGGCGTGCATCATCCCGCGACAAATCGCCCATTCGGCGGGGATGACGCGCAAGCAGATGTTCATGATGGAGCTTAGCCTTGCCCTGCAATGTGCGAGACACGGCGACTTTACCGAGGGCGTGCGGGCGCTGTTGATTGATCGTGACAACAAACCCGCCTGGCGTTATGGCGCTATAGCGGCTGTGCCGGACGAATGGGTTGATGAGCACTTTGAGTTGCCACTTCCGGGGGAAAATCCCCTGATCGATCTGCCAGAGTAGATCCCCGTCGAACAGTCGCGGGCCATTAGAGAGGATTAACTGATGAATATTGGATTTATTGGACTGGGTAACATGGGTGGCCCCATGGCCGCCAATCTGGTGAAAGCCGGCCACCAGGTTACGGCATTCGACATCGTGCCGGTACTCACCGCGAAGGCTGAGTCCGCTGGCGTCTTGTCCGCTGCCAGCGCCGCGGCGGCAGCCCAGTCAGCAGACGTTGTCATATCAATGTTGCCAGCATCCGTGCATGTTGCGGCGCTTTATCTGGGTGAGACCGGGCTGCTTGCGCAACTCGCGGCTGGCACGCTGATTATCGATTGCAGTACCATCGCGCCGGTGACAGCGCGTGAGGTTTCGGAGGCTGCTGCTGCTGCCGGCCTTACCATGCTGGATGCACCGGTATCAGGTGGCGTGGGCGGCGCTGTTGCCGGCACGCTCACATTTATTGTCGGCGGTACTGAAGCTGGCTTTGAGCTTGCGAAGCCACTGTTTGCAGACATGGGCAAAAACATTTTTCATGCGGGTGGCCCTGGTGCGGGCCAGGTCGCCAAAATCTGCAATAACATGC
>CAYGNA010000624.1:0-2299 GCA_964351065.1 uncultured Pseudomonadales bacterium | reverse complement strand
CCACGCTACCACTCTTTGCGAACAGGCTGTCCCAGGCGTAGAAAGATTTCAGGTACAGCGGAATCAGCGCGGTGTGCCAGTCATGGCAGCTAAAGACATCGGGTGCGAATCCCATTCGCTGGCACATGATAATGGCGGCCCGGGCCAGGAGAATAAATCGCAGGTGTTCATCTGCCGCGTTCGAATACAGTCCATCGCGGTCATACAGTGCGGGACAGCGCAGCAGAAAGACCGGCAATGCCAGATTGGGCAGGTAGGTTTTATCAATGGAGAAGTGAACCTTCGCCGACGCCCCGATGCCGATGGCAATGTTCTGCAGAATCTCAACCGGTTCCACTGCCAGGTTGCTGGTATCAATGCTCGAATAGAAGGGCAGTAACACCCGCACGTCATGTCCGCTGTGGTGAAGATATGCCGAGAGCGCAGCAGCAACATCGGCAAGCCCCCCGGTTTTAGCGAGTGGTGCGAGTTCGGCGGTGACCAGACAGACTTTTAACGGCGTGGACAAGTGGCAATGGATCCAGGGCTCAATTGAGGTGCCATTATAGCCTGCCCGGGTGTCCAGCCGTGGAGCGGCGAGCAGTGCCGGATTTCGGTCAGGTGATGGCTATGCCAGACCAGCCACTCTCAACCAGAACAGTCCAACGCTGGTGGTCAAGACGCCGATCAGAGTGGTGACCATAATCAGATTGGCGGCCAGTCGGTCGTTGCCGCCCATGGACTTCACCATGATGTAGGAAGCAGTAGCGGTGGGGCTGACAAACAGCAGGAATGTCACTCCCAGGGCTGTACCTGAAAAGCCTGCTGCCATGGCGAGCAGCACGACCACCACCGGCAGCAGCGCCGTTTTTAGCAGCACAACAGCAATTGTCTGTTTCCCCGAATCCCGGATGGCGCGAAGATTCATGGCGGCGCCCGTGCCCAGCAATGCCAGCGGCAATGCCAGGCTGCCAAGATACTCGCCTGTACTTCTGATAACGCCGGGAATGGGGATGCGAAACCAGGCGAGCAGTGACGCAACAAAGATGGCGACAATCAGCGGGTTTGTCAGGATGTCGGTGGCAATCTTGCGCCAGTTCAAGGTTGCGTTGGAGTAGATGGAGAGAACAACAACACTGAGTACGTTGTAGGTCACTGTGATCGTCGCCAGCAGAATAGACGCCAGGGCAAGGCCGCTGGCGCCGTAGGCATTGGCACACAGTGCGAGGCCAATAACGCCCAGATTGCTGCGAAATGCGGCCTGGGTGAAGACGCCGCGGTCCTCTCGCGGGGCGATGAGAATTGCCGCCAGCCAGGCGATCAGGAATGTGACGATAGAAGCGGCTATCGAGAAACCGGGCAGGCGTGGGTCGAGCGCGCTGTCCAGCTTGATGTCTGTAATGGTTGTGAACAGCAAGATGGGCAGGCAGAGTGAAAACACCAGCCGGGAGGATATCTGGACAAAGTGATCATCAATTAATCCGAGTCGACGTAGTACCAGTCCAAGCAACACGATAAGAAATATTGGCCCGGTGACGTTGACGGTTTCAAGCAGGATGGCACTGTACAAGATGGGGTCGCTATGGGGTAAATGGAGGATTTTGCCACAGAACAAACCCAGCCCAGGCCAGCATGTGATGGTGTGCTGGTTCTGGGCGGATTGTGGTCAGTGATCAGTTCAGGTAAACAAGGTAGAGGTTTGCCGTGACGGGAAACTTCTGTCTCGCATCACGGTTGGCCGCAGTCTGGCTGACCGTCCAGGCATATTGACCGTTCTTATTTTGGCTTCACCAGCTTCAGCAGAAACCGGTCGGTCTTGCCCTGTATCGCAGGGCTAAAAACCATCTTCGTATGATCATCATCCGCGTGTGAGAGCAGACTACTTGTTTGAACCGTGAAACCTGCGGCCATGGCAGCATCTATGGCCTGCTGGGGCAACATTCTGTGTAAAGCGGCGTTATCGGCCCCCGCGTTGCCCACGTGATCAATGACGGCAAAAACACCACCTGGTTTGAGCGCTTTCATCACCGCATTCAGCATCCCCGCTGCCGCAGCGGGATCGCGGTTGTAGAGGTCATGAAAGTTGAGTGCCGAGATGGCAACGTCCACGCTGCCATCCAGGTTAAGCGAACCAAAGTCCGCATCAAGCCTTTCAACGTTAGGGAGTCGGCCGCCGGCAAGTCGCGTTGTGATCGCCTTGTCGTAAAAACCGTTTCGAAATGCCAGGAAGGCAGGTGGGTTCTGTGCGTACACCTTGCCAGTGGAGCCCACGGCTAGTGCCATGACCTCGCTGTACCAACCACCAGACGCCATTACATCC
>CAYGNA010000623.1:0-2305 GCA_964351065.1 uncultured Pseudomonadales bacterium | reverse complement strand
TTTAAGAATATTAAATTTGACTTGGTTGTCATGAACAATTCGTTGGAGCATCTCTATGAACCAGTGAATGCACTTACCAACATCAGAGCAGTCATGGCTGCAGATGGTGAGCTAATCGTCTGCGTCCCAAATTTTGAAAGTTGGGAACGGATGTTAATGCGGAATTCCTGGGACGCGCTAAAGGTACCTGTTCACTTTCATCACTTCTCGCGCGGAAGTCTGAAGCTCGCACTCCACAAGGCAGGATTTTCGCCAGAGGCATCCAAGACAGTGGTTCGACCCACAGGAATCAAGTACCTGCGGAAGTACCTTGATAGGACTACGGACCCAACGCACCGAAAGTTTCTGGTATCAATGGGAGCAATCTTCCTCACCATCCTTTACCCAGTGACGGCGGCACTATCAATGCTTGGGTTCTCAAGATATACGGGACTCTATCTGGTTCAAACCGGGACCCCTGAATGAAGACCAAATCTCTCTCAATTGCGATCATCGCGCACAATTCATACGGTGTCATGGCAGGAAAAGACATTGGACATGTAGGTGGAATTGAGATCCAAATGCCGATGATGGCGAAGTTTCTCAATCGCCACGGTCACGACGTCACATTGATCACCTGGGACGAGGACTACGAAGATGGTATCGAAATTGAAGGCGTTAGCCTTAGGAAAATGTGTCACAAAGAGGCCGGACTACCCGGTTTAAGATTTTTCTGGCCCAGATGGAGCGGTCTGCTGGGTGCCCTTTCCAGAACTGACCCCGATGTGATTTTCTATAATACAGGTGATCTGATTCTCGGTCAGGTTGTCTTATGGGCGCAAGCAAAGAGCCGAAAAGTAGTTTTTTCGGTGAGCAATGACATCAACTGCCAGGCTTCGCTGCCCGGACTGAACAGCATCAGGGAGCGCACACTCTATCGTTACGGCTTAAATAACGCAGACCACATCATCGCTCAGACCAAGACCCAACAAAAACTCCTACAGGTGGAACTGGGATTGCAATCTGAGGTAATACTAATGCCCTGCGAGGGGTTCATCGGTGACGCCAAGCGACCCGAGCAAAACTCAAGAAATAAGGTTTTATGGATCGGTCGACTCGCAACGGAAAAGAGATGCGAATGGCTTCTCGACGTCGCTGAGTCAACACCCCACATAGATTTCGATATTATCGGTGCGCCCAATTACGGCTCAGTATATGCGAAGTCATTGATGTCCCGCGCAGAGACAATCAAGAATGTTCGATTGGTCGGTCGCGTCTCTCACGGGGACATGGTCCAACACCTCTGCAACGCTTCTTTACTATGTTGCACCTCGATATATGAAGGCTTTCCGAACACCTTCCTGGAGGCATTTAGTGTGGGACTGCCAATTGTTTCCACTTTCGACCCTGACGGCATCATCGAACACTACAAACTTGGGGCGGTGGCCAACACAAAAGATGAGATCATCTCGGGTCTTCAGAAAATGTTGTCTGACGAGAACGCCTGGACAGATGCTTCGAACGCTGCACTGGCATATTTCCGAAATAACCACGACTACGAACAGCAATTGGAGAAATTCGAGAACGCATTGATAAGGCTGTTTGATTAGACAGGCTGGAGTTCAAGGTTCAAGCATGGTTCGCTACTTTATCCTGTTTTGTTTTACTTGTGCCGTTTGCCTGGTTTCACTCCGCGACTGGTTCAAAGGCCTTTGCCTTCTCATACCTCTACTTGCGCTCCTTGAGCGCCCGGACATGCCTCGCGAGTTGTTCGGGTTGCCAGGCGCAAACCCTTACAACCTGATGTTGCTTTGCGTGCTTTTCAGTTGGTTTCTCCAGAGAAAAAAGGAGGCTCTCACCTGGCAGGCACCAAAGCGCATGACCGCGTTGCTGCTCATCTACTTTACGGTCTTGAGCATCTCAACCATCCGAATGCTGCTGGACTATCAGGGCATAATTCAGTTCTATGAACGCGCTGAAATGGGCATTCCTGGCTTTTCCGAATTCATCAAGGATGACGTTTTTAACGTCACCAAATACGTGGTGCCGGGCTTACTTTTCTGCCACGGACTGAATTCAAGTTCACGGTTCGATATGGCCCGATGGTCGATCAACATCGCTGGAATCCTGTTTGCCTTACAGATTATACGTGTCATGATTCCTGCTCTAGTAGGCTCGGACGATATCGCCACTCGCGCACTTCGAGTGCTTGACCGGGATCTTGGCTACCATCGTGTAGAACTTGCGACAGTAATGGCAGCCATCGCGTGGGTGTTTTTTGTCAATAGAAAATTCTCCAAATCATTGTGGGAGTCTTACTTCTCGC
>CAYGNA010000622.1:0-2309 GCA_964351065.1 uncultured Pseudomonadales bacterium | reverse complement strand
TGACGCGGCGGATGATCGCCACCGTGGAGCGCGTCGCGCTAAATGGCATGGGCGTGGAAGGCTGCCGGGTTACGACTGCCGAGGACTTTGCGTACTATCAAAAGTCAGTGCCGGGCATGTTTTTCTTCCTGGGCGTGGCCGACCCGGAAGACCCCGCGCCGGCACCCAACCACTCGCCATACTTCAAGGCTGACGAACGCGCCCTGCCAATCGGCGTAAAAGCCATGACCTATCTGGCGTTGGACTTTCTTTCAATGGACTAGCTGGCAATGGATTAGCTGGCAATGGATTAGCTGGCAACAGACTGAATCTTGCTGCCACAAAGGAGCTGATATGAATAATAGAGAGGAGGTTGACACACTGCTGCGCCGCCTGTTTCACGGCGGCAGGCTTCGGCGCATGCCAAAGAAGCAGGAAGACGCTGATGTCATCATGTCGCTGTCACTGCTTGGCCTTGACGCCGAGGGCCTATTTGAAGAGTCCGAGATTAATGTCCATCTGTCTGCCTGGCTTGATGACATCGGCAGCGATACTGGTCTCGACTACGTCACGCTGCGGCGCTACCTGGTGGACCACGGATTTTTACGGCGCGCGTCTGACGGTGCCATTTATCGAATTCGCCCGGAACGAATTGATGCGGTGCTGTCCCGGGACGCGCGGGACCTGGATCCAAAAAAGGTATTCGCCGAAGTCCAGTTCACAAGAAATGAACGCAAGCAGCAATTCCTGAAGTAACGCTGGCCGGTTGCACTGCAACAGTCGTAGTTGCTCGTCCCGTGAGCGACGCTATTGCTGTAGAATGGCCCCCTTTTTTGGGGCAGCACTTTGTTAACCATTCTTGCCAATGCTGACGTATTTGCACCGGCCGCGCTGGGCATCCGGCATCTTCTCATCGGCGGCGGCAGGATACTGCAGGTAAGCGAGCACCCACTGCGCATTTCTGGCGCCAGCATCGTTGACTGCCACGGCATGCGAATTATCCCCGGACTGATAGACGGCCACGCCCACCCCACTGGTGGTGGCGGAGAATCCGGTTTTCGTTCCCGCGTGCCTGCGCCCATGCTAGGCAGCTATACAAAAGCAGGAATCACAACCGTGGTCGGCGTGCTGGGCACCGACGACACCGCCCGGGATACGCGTTCACTGGTTGCCCAAACCTACGCATTGCGGGAAGAAGGGATGGGCGCATTTTGTCATACGGGCGGCTACCACATTCCACCCATGACCCTGACCGGCAGTGTCCGTGACGATATTGTGTTTATCGATCCGGTGATTGGCGTGGGTGAAATTGCCATCAGTGATCACAGGTCAAGCCAGCCAACGCTGGATGAAATCCTGCGCCTGGCCAGTGACGCCCACGTTGCGGGTATGATGACCGGCAAGGCGGGCATCCTTCACCTGCACCTGGGTGATGGGGGGCGAGGGCTCTCAATGTTGCGCGAGGCGCTCAGGATCAGCGAACTACCCGCAAGAGTATTTAATCCCACACACATCAACCGTCGCCGCGCCCTTTTCCAGGAAGCGATTGATCTTGCCAAAACATCAGGCTGTTATGTGGATGTGACGGCGTTCCCTGTAGGCCCGGATGAGGATGCCTGGCCCGCCGCAACCGCTATTCAACGCTACCTGGACGAGGGCGGGCCTTTGAGTCGTTTGACCGTAAGCTCAGATGGTGGAGGGTGCCTGCCGGTGTTTGACGAATCAGGCAACATGTTACACATGGATGTAGGTGATGCATCCGCCCTGATTAGCCTCGTGAAAGAACTGGTCGATGAGGGTATGGCACTTGAAACTGCCCTGCCCTTTTTTACCAGCAACGTGGCTGACCTGCTGCGTTTTGCCGATCGTGGCAGGCTACTGGAAGGAAACCGGGCCGACATGGTGCTACTTGATGCAAATCATCGTATAGAAAGTGTCATGATGGGTGGTGTCTGGCATGTGCGGGATGGCGAGCAGGTGATTCGCGGGCAATTTGAAACACGAGAACTGGAGAACAGGTAAAAACAATGTGTCCCTCAGCCAGCATTCCGGATACGAGTCGGGGTTTTTTTATTACCATCGGCGGGGCGGAAGCGCACCTCCCCCACCCGGCAGTCCTCGCCCGCTTTGTTGATCTCTGTGGCGGCAGGCATTCCCGGCTTGCCATCATTCCCACAGCGTCAGAGCTTGAAGACACCGGCAGAAATTACGAAAAACTGTTCCGCCGGATTGGCGTCAAGCACGCAGAGGTTCTTGCACTTGTTACCCGGGAAGACTGTCACTCGGAGAAAGCGCTCGACTACATCCGCAAGGCCGACGGTGTCTTTATG
>CAYGNA010000621.1:0-2320 GCA_964351065.1 uncultured Pseudomonadales bacterium | reverse complement strand
TTCCTGCTCAATCGGGTTTTGTGTCGCCATCACAAGAAAGAGTTCGGGCAATTTGAACGTCTGGCGGCCGAATGAAACCTGGCGCTCGGCCATGGCTTCAAGCAGCGCCGACTGAACCTTGGCCGGCGCCCGGTTGATTTCGTCAGCAAGGATCAGATTGTGGAATATTGGCCCTTGCTGGAATTCAAAGCTGCTGTCCTGCGCACGGTAGATTTCCGTACCAGTGATGTCTGTGGGTAGCAGGTCGGGTGTAAACTGAATGCGATGGAAGCTGCCCTCCACGCCCTGTGCCAGTGTCTTGATTGCCTTGGTTTTGGCAAGTCCGGGCGCACCTTCTACTAACAGGTGGCCGTCAGCCAGCAGTGCCATCAGCAGTCTGCTGACCAGTGCCTGCTGACCAATAATCTGGCTTTCCAACCAGGTTTCAAGGGATTGAAGTTGCTCGCGGTGCTCTTGCATGGTTCGTGTCTTAGGTCGCTGACGTTAGTGGATAGTTGTTCTCAGTAGTGTATGCCACTGGCAGGGTTGTTAAAGGTGCGTTCACCCGCCGCCGATAACCCTGTCAGCACGGTCTATAGACAGTAGCTGCGCTCGTGGGTTCCAAGCATGCCGTTGCAGGGCCGGAAAAAGCGCAAGCTTAACCCAAACGCTGATAATATGCGCTAAAGCTGAGAGGGAGACCGAGGTGCCAAACATCCGTGTAGACAGCAAATCCGCTTTTCAGTCCGGACTTGAGCGACGGCTCGCCAGACACGACAAGAGTGTCGCGCTCAAGCGGTTTGCAAGACAGTATTTTTCCCAGGTACCGCTCGCTGAGGTTGTGCAGAAGGACTGGCAGTACGCCGAAGGCACGCTGTTATCCAGCTGGAAATTCTTCTGTAGCTACGATGGCAAGCGGGCCCGGGTGCGGGTTTTCAATCCGACTGCTGCGAAAGATGGTTATGAACACAAGCACTCGGTCATCGAGGTCGCCTGTGGCAATATTCCGTTCCTGCTCGACTCAATCAGGATTGCACTCAACCAGAAGGGTGTTGTGCTGGTTGACGTACAGCAATGCCTGATGAGTGTTGTCCGCGGCAAAAACGGCAAACCAGTCATTGGCGACGATGAACGAGCCAACGAGACGTTTATCCATCTCGAGGTGGAACGGGTCTCTAACAGTGTTGAGTTGGAGCGCGAGGTGCGGCAGGTCATCCGCCAGGTTCAGCGCGCCGTGGATGATTTTGCGCCCATGCGAAAGCAGCTTCTGCTGTGGAGTGACGAGATTGGTATGGAGGCGCAGCGTAATCATTCGGACACGATGGCCGAGTGCTACGAATTCCTCCGCTGGCTTTACTCCAACAATTTCACTTTCCTTGCCTTTGAAGAATTTGATCCAAAGACTGGTGCGGTCATCCAGGGTTCCGCAATGGGGCTGGCGCGCAAGGGGTTTCTCTGCGCGGGACTACCGCTGGATGTGGCGCAGGACACGCTGTCTCTTTCCAAGCTTCCACTGCGCAGCTGTGTACACCGTCCGGCATGGCTGGATTGCGTCACGATTGTATTTGGCGAAAAGCGGGTTCGTGGTTGCCGCTTTATCGGACTGTTTACGTCCTCCGTATACAACCAGCATCCTGCCGATATTCCAATCGTGCGCCGAAAAGTTGCCGATGTATTTGACAATACAGGGCTCTCCGTAAGCGGACATAAGGGGCGTGAACTCAGTCGAATCATTGAACTGCTGCCGCGTGAAGAACTGTTTCTGGCTACCCCGGCGGAGTTGAATACCATGGTGGCTGGCATTTTCAGCTTGCAGGAGCGCCGCATCGTGCGGCTCTTGATGCGGCGCGATGCCAATGGCCATTTTGTAAACTGCCTGGTTTACGTGCCTAAAGACACCTATGACACTGAACTCAGAGTCAGTATTCAGGCTTTGCTGACCAAGTCTCTGGGGGCGCTGGATGCTGATTTTGCGACCTACTTTTCTGAGTCAGCACTGACGCGCACGCACTTTGTGCTCAGGGTTGATCCTGCTGTGACCACGACCCCTGATCCTGAAGCGCTTGAAGCGGCTGTTGCCCGGTTAACCCGTTCGTGGGAAGACGATCTGCGTGATGTCCTCATCAAGGAAATGGGCGGTGACAGGGGAGAAGAAGTTTTCCATTCGGTACGGGATGTGTTTCCCGCGGGCTACAAGGATGATTATTGGCCCCTGACTGCATTTGCTGACATCGAACATTTGCTGGCGCTATCTGATGATGCACCGCTCAAGGTCAACCTGTACCAGTGGCAGGTGCAGGAGAAAGGCCAGCATTCCAGGGAGACCCGGCTCAAGCTTTAT
>CAYGNA010000620.1:0-2321 GCA_964351065.1 uncultured Pseudomonadales bacterium | reverse complement strand
CTATCCGCTTGAACGCATTCCGCAGAAAACGCTGTACGCGCTTGAAGAAGTACTGGGTATCTGAGAAGGAATCTGACCTGCTTTCTACAGGGGATCGTATCGAACCGCGCTTGTCATGAAAGCCAGGAGGGGCAGTCCCGACCAGCAGCCGGTTCGTGATATCAATCAGCCGGGGCAGAAAAGTTACAGCACTGCCAGCAGCCGCGACACCACGCCGCTCACCCAATCGCCCTCGAGGATTTCTTTGGCGGCTTCTTTGGAAAAAGGATCCACGTGCGCCGGGGTCGCGCTATGGCCAGCCCATGCCAGCATGGAAACATCATTGATACCGTCGCCAATGGCGAGTACCTCTGACTGATCAATACCCCACTCGCGTGCCATCAGCGCTACCGCGTTACCCTTGCTTGCCTCGGGGCTGTGGACGGCGGTCACAGTGGCGAAGTCCAACAATGCAATTCTGCTGCCGTAGCGTGCCTCGAGCAGACGATGAACGTTTGATGAGACCGCCTGATTGCTGATGATGTCAATGCCGGTTGCCCTGACCCCGGATTCTTGTGGCGTTTGCGAGAGTTCAATGTCCACGCGGCAAACACCAGCAAAAAATTCGACCGCAGGTGACATGCTGGTGGCGAGATACCGCTCGTGGTCAAACCAGGCCAGGCCGTAGCCGTGGCTCATTGCATAGTCAAAAAGCTCTATTGCAATATCCTGGTCGATGTTAAAGCTCTCGCGGAGTTTGCCATCAGCCTCGTGAATCGATGCCCCCTGCTGGCAGATGACAGGCTCGTTGATGCCAAGTCGCCGCGCGATGGGCGCGGTGCCCGGGTACATGCGTCCGGTTGCCAACATGACCTTGACGCCACTCGCCTGCAGCGCGGCAACCGCTTCAACGACGGTGTCATCGGGCAGGGCATCCGTTGGGACGCCAGGCGCGAGCAGCGTGCCATCGATATCCAACGCAACGAGTTTTACGTTCTGTGGCATGGGAGCCTCATTCTGAAGTCATTCGGAGGAGTGTACCTGCATCCGAAACCCCCCGTCGTGGCAAGTGCTGCATTCCGGTGACTAAATGGTGTTCACCTTGCCGCACGCTCTCTGCCAACAGGCTTCTGCCGTGGAATGCAGTCGCCAATTGCCTCAGCCGCCGCGCTTCACGGCAAGCTCGGCCTGAATCTCGGTCAGTCGCTTGCGCGTGATAGTGACGCGCGAGATCAGGTAAATGGGGATAAAAAACAGCAGGGGTATGGCCACACCATCGGTGAAGGCGAGGCGGAACAGCGTCTCGTATTCGATGGTGCCGGGGGCCGCCTGCTTGGGCAGGCTGATGACGAAGTCGAGCAGGAAGCCGCCGATAATGATGCCCACGCTGCTGGTTGCCTTGCTGGAAAAACTGAGTGCGGCGGAAAACACACCCTCCTGGCGTTTGGCGGTAAACAGTTCCTGTTCGTCCAGCATGTCGGCCACCATGGACGCGACCATAATGCCGCAGATGGTGAGCAGGTAGGTCTGGGCAATGCTGTGCAGCACCAGGAACCAGAGCAGCATTGGGTCACCGTTCAGGGGCAGCACAGCAGCAAAACGTAGTGTCACCTTGGCAATTGCAAACACCTTGACAATCGAGAGGCACCACTGGAGCAGGGTGTGCGTGTCAAACTTGAGCTGTAACAGCGGCACGGAGATGAACGCCGCCATGGCGCCAACGCCGGCAAAGGCAAACCACCTGAGTTCCGGTGGCGTCAGTTCCCAAAAATAGGTGTTCATGTAGATATCAAAAACGCCGCCCACGCCGGCGATGCCGGAGAAGAGCAGGGACAGGATAAACAGCCGGCGGAAGTTGGCATTGGTCAGGGCCAGCAACACTTCTTCCAGCACGCGGCGGAAGCTTACCCTGGGTGTCGGATTGGTGGGTTGCAGGATGTAGGGGATTTCCTTGCGTGTCCCCAGGGTTGAGATCAGCGCCCACAGGGTGACGAGGCAACCCACGATAATGCCAAAGTTCTGGTAGTGATCCGGGTTCAACTGACCTGCGGGAAAGGCATCCGTGTTGTAGAAGATGTATTGCCAGGTGAACAGGTAGAAGGCAATGCCGCCTATCCAGCCCACCAGGTAGCGGAACGTGATGATTTGGGTGCGCTCAACATAGTCCTCCGAAAATTCGGCGGCCAGTGCGTTCCACGGCACGATAAAAAAGGTAAAGGCCAGTCGTGCGAGCACGGTAAATGTCAGGAGCCATGCCAGCAGCAGCATGTCGCTGATGCCGTCCGGGGGCACCAACAGCCGGTACATGGTGATCCCACCGGGGACGGCTGAGGCGCGCGGGG
>CAYGNA010000619.1:0-2321 GCA_964351065.1 uncultured Pseudomonadales bacterium | reverse complement strand
TTGACTGCATCGGCGAGTCCCGGTCGCATTTGCTCACGTACCGAAACAAGCGCGAGCGGCGCATTTTCGGCAATCTCGGCAGCAAGTTCGATCGCCGCCTCGCGCACATTGTGGGTTTCGGTAAAGACATCTCCCAATCCCCAGTCGAATGCGGTCTGACCATCAATCCGACGGCCGGTAAAAAACAGCAGATTGGCTTTTTGGACACCGATAATGCGAGCCAGTGTATGCGTCAGGCCAAAACCAGGTGTAAATCCGAGCTTCACGAAATTTGCCGTCATGCGGGTATCCGGGCACAGCACGCGAAAATCGGCCATCACGGCGAGCCCAAAGCCGCCACCGACGGCCGCGCCCTGAACTGCTGCAATAACGGGGGTTTTGGTCCGAAACAGCCGGACTGCTTCCGTGTAGAGGGGATTGGGTTTGTCAGCAGAGCGTTCTTCCTGCTCTGAGCCACGTGCGGCAGACCCAAAGTTGGCACCGGCGCAGAAGTGTTTGCCCTCAGAGCAAAGCACAATGGCGCGGCAATCAGGGTCTACATCGATGTCTTCGAAGGCATCGGCCATATCCTTGATCAATTGCTGATCAAAAAAGTTGTTAGGCGCGCGCTTGATCTCACACTGCACCACAAAGCCGTCCAGTTTGGTTACCGCCAGGTCGCCGTATTGATCTTTCATCGTTCGTGTTCCCTCTGGTTTTTATCAGTTTCTGTCGCGCCACAGTGTTGGAATCGTGACTTGTGCCGAGTGTCAAAACAGCCACGGGTGCTGGCTCAGGCAGCCTCGCTCTGCCCCATCTCTTCTCGTACCATTGCCAGCATCTCTGACCGCGAGGGTCCATTTTGCATCCTCGCATTGGCATTGTACTCCCGTCCATACAACATATAGCGCAGGATTGTCAGCCGCACCCGCCATTCCTTCAGGAACTCGCCAGGCTTCTCCAGCAGGTTGAAGGTACGCATGGCGCCTCGCAGCACGTGAATCTGCTCACGAGAAGCACGGCCTATAGCATCGCCGAAAGCAAGACGTAGCCATTTCCGGAAAGAATCAGCCGTATCGAGTGACAGGCCGTCTTTGACTGCGATGGCGCGCTTGATGCCATTCTTGTCCTCATTGAGACTTGTTTTGAAGATGGGCCGAAGTTCTTCTTCTGTCCACTGATCAAAGCTCAGTGCACGATCCATGGGATCAGAAATTTCGCGGATCAGTCGTGCCAGCAGGTGCGCGTGGATTATGCCGGTGCTGCACCCACGGCCATATAGCGGGTTGGTTCGCACGGCAGAGTCGCCGACGGCAAAGTAGTTTAATGCAGCAGGTTTGCCATCCAGTACATAATGGTTCCAGACAGCATGAATATCACCAAAGCCAAATGATGGCGTAGTGGCTTCACTCTTGTCGGCGGCAATCCAGGGGGTCAGGCCCGGTATTTTCTCGCAGATACGATCAAAGAGTTTGCCGTCCTTGACGGCCTCGCGCAGCTCAGTTTCGTGGTTAGGCAAACAGACAATCACCGCGAAATGGCCACCATCACCGGGGAAAACCCCGTATTTGATATAGCCGAGATCACCTGCAGATCGCTCTTTTCCCCGCCGTGGTGGTTCTTCGACGCCAGGTAGCAGTTTGTAGTGCCGGGTGTAGTACACAATCTCGGCATCGTCATCTTCAATCTCAAAAGTCGCGCCACGTTCGCCAAGCCAGTCCTTGAACTTGCTGCCCCGGCCGCCAGCGTCAATGACAATATCTGCAGGGAAGGGGGTGATTTCACCGTCGCGGGTCCGTAGATTAAGCCCGGTCAGCGTTAACTGCTCTGCGTGTGGATCAGTGATCACATCAACCACCAGGGTCTCGCTCAGGATTGTGAGGTTGGCTGCGCGTTCAGCATAGCGTCGCAGTACCGTCTCCATGGTGGCGCGGCGACACATCAGTAGCCAAAGTTTTTCATCGCCGGGTTCCGCCACGTAGGTGTCTTGTAACTCGGGCGGCAACATATCTTCAAAGCTGATTTTGCGCGCACCTGCTGCCCAGAAGTCATCCATCATGTCCGGGAAACTCTCGGCGAGCAGGTTACTCATCACAGCAAGAAAGGCATGGGGGTGACGAAACTGGGCTGCACCGCGCCGATTCCACTCAAAAAAAGCTTCATCCGGGCCACCCTCGGGTGGCGGTGCATCACGCTCAACCAGGGTGACGTCGTGTCCGTCCCGCGCCAGTTGCAACCCGGTGCACACGCCGCAGATACACGCGCCGACAAAGCCAACACGCTGATTCATCGGGTATTCTCCAGGAATTCAAGAATGAGATAATTGACTGCTGCCGGGGCAT
>CAYGNA010000618.1:0-2344 GCA_964351065.1 uncultured Pseudomonadales bacterium | reverse complement strand
GCGCCGGACTGCATGGAAACTGAGCTTGCGAAGGTGCCAAAAATACAGGGTGCACCAGGAGCGACGAGTTGCAGATAGGCGACGCCCGCCAGCACCTCGGCGAGAATCTGGGTCAGCGTGCCAGCCGTAGTGACAGGGGACATGGCGCCAGCGAGTATAAAGGGAGAGATTACCGTGGCCTGGTTGTGCCGTGCATAGACTTTTGCCGCACCCAGCATGGTGGCGTCGAAGGTCATGGGTGAGTTGGCGTTGATGAGACTGGTCATTACCGTGTTGTCTTCGACAAACTGCTCGCCAAACACGAGCTTTGCCATCGCGACTGAATCTTCTGCGCGCTCCGGATGGGTCACCGACCCCATAAAGGGTTTGTCACTGTACTTGATATGGCTATAAACCATATCCATGTGGCGCGTGCTGACAGGCACGTCAACGGGTTCGCAGACAGTGCCGCCGGAATGGTGGAGATACGGCGATTCGTAGGTCAGTTTGACGAAGTTCTCGAAGTCGGCAAGCGTTGCGTATCGTCTGCCATGGTCGAGGTCACGCACAAATGGTGATCCGTAGGATGGTGCAAACACGGTTGAGTTGCCGCCGATATGGACGTTGCGTGCAGGATTTCTGGCATGTTGGGTGTACTCACTGGGCGCACTCGCCTGGATAATTTCCCGGCACATGCCTTTTGGGAACCTGACGCGCTCGCCATCGACAGTTGCACCGGCAGCCAGCAGCGTTGCCAGCGCCTCGGGATCATCCCTGAACTCTATGCCAATCTCGGCGAGTACCCTGTCCGCATTAGCCTCAATGAGTTCCAGGCCCTCGTCACTGAGCACCTCGAAGGGGCTCATATGGCGCGTTAAATAGGGTACCGACTCAATTACCGCCTCTGAGCGAGCCTTTTGCCTGGCTGCCCGACCGCCACCTTCACGTCCACGTCTACCCATTTCCAACACTCCAACTTTGCTGCGCGCCACCCAATCGGGCGCGGCTCAATATAACCCAAATTATTCCCCCCATGGCAGCAGAAATTGAGGCACCAAAAACTGCTTTCGCTCAACTCTATTACGGGGCTACACTTCGTTTTTTTCGTGAGTGCCCTGACTATGAGCGATGAAGAAGATATTGTTCTTGCTGAGCTTGATGATGCTGATTTAATTGAGCAAATGCATGATGACCTTTATGACGGACTCGCTGAAGAAGTCGCCGAGGGGACGCAAATTCTGCTGGATCGTGACTGGAGTCCTGAGCGCGTCCTGAATGAAGCGCTTGTGGCCGGCATGACCATCGTCGGCATCGACTTCCGGGACGGCATTCTGTTCGTGCCGGAGGTGCTGAAAGCGGCCAATTCGATGAAAGCAGGGATGGCAATCCTGCGTCCCCTGCTCGCCGAAACTGGCGCCAAGCCGATCGGCAAAATGGTGATCGGCACGGTCAAGGGAGATATTCACGATATTGGCAAGAACCTCGTCGCCATGATGATGGAAGGTGCCGGCTTTGAGGTGATTGACCTGGGTATCAACAACCCCGTTGAAACCTATCTCGAGGCCCTTGAAACCCACCAGCCCGACATACTCGGCCTGTCAGCACTCCTGACCACAACCATGCCGTACATGAAGACCGTCATTGATGCGATGGTCGAAAAGGGCATTCGAAACGATTACCTGGTGTTTGTTGGCGGCGCGCCACTTAACGAAGAGTTTGGTCAGGCGATTGGCGCTGATGCCTACTGTCGTGATGCCGCGATGGCGGTGGAGATTGCCAAGCAGATGGTTGCCGACAGACGTAATCTGGCGCGATGAGTCAAACAGCGCTTATCGCCTGCGCGGCTGTTGCACGCGAGCTGGTTGCGGTGCTGGATGCCAATGGCATGAGCGACCAGGTAAAGCTGTTTTGCCTGCCGGCAGAGTTGCATAATCGCCCGATGGAGATAACGCCTGCCGTCGCCAGCAAGATTCGCGACGTAGAGCAGGACTTTGACCAGGTGCTGATTGGCTATGGCGATTGTGGTACCGGTGGCGCGCTCGACAGGCTGCTTGATGAGCGCGGAATAGCCCGGTTGTCAGGCGATCACTGTTATGAATTCCTGCAGCAGCCTGGTGCGTTCCGGGAGCAGTTGGCGAGTGAGCCTGGCACATTTTTCCTGACAGACTTTCTGGTGCGCCACTTTGACCGCCTTGTTGTAAAAGGCCTTGGGCTGGATCGTTTTCCGGAACTGATGTCTTCCTACTTTGGCCACTACCAAAGGGTGCTGTACCTTGCCCAGTCGCAATGCCCTGAACTGCGGCGCTCTGCCGAGTCCCACGCCGACTACCTTCATCTTGAATTTGAATATCGTTTTGTTGGTCTC
>CAYGNA010000617.1:0-2345 GCA_964351065.1 uncultured Pseudomonadales bacterium | reverse complement strand
ACCCAACAGGGGTAGCGAACTCGTCCAGGCGCTTGCAGCCCGATGCGCTGATGTTGCTACAGAACCTGGTTGCGAGCAGTTTGAA
This sequence comes from uncultured Pseudomonadales bacterium, assembly GCA_964351065.1. GTDB lineage: Bacteria > Pseudomonadota > Gammaproteobacteria > Pseudomonadales > Azotimanducaceae > JANQJA01. Next base: position 2,260 of record CAYGNA010000617.1, on the reverse strand, counting down.
GTCTTTCAAAGCGGTATCGATCCCGATTCAGTTATCCTGCTCGAAAAATGGGTCGATCAGCCAGCACTCGACGCTCATGCAGAAATGAACAAAACGCGAGCACCCATACCGCGTGAGCTCATCAGCGGCGCAAGCCAACGCGAAGACTACCTTTACAACCGGACCCGGTAGGCAGAATCCACCGTGGCAGCCGCCTCGCAGACTCATCGCCGTCCAGCAACCGGGGCTCTGTCTTGCACCGCACCAAAAGGCTCGCGATCGGTTCATCACAATGCCGGCGGTTGAAGTACCCGCCCTGTACGGGCGGTGTTCACGCTGTCTGCTTCACGCGCGACCAAACCGTTGACGATGACAACATCAAAACCGGCGGCAAGCGAATGCGGCGCCTCATAGGTTGCCGTTTCACGGACTCTATCTGGATCGAAAATCAACATATCAGCAGCCTGTCCAACCGAGAGCGTCCCGCGGTCCGTAATGCCGATGTGCGCTGCAGGCAAAGAAGTCATCTTGCGGATGGCTTCTTCCAGCGAAAGCGTCTGTCGTTTCACCACATGGGTTTCTATGATGCGCGCAAACGTGCCATGCCCCCTGGGGTGAAACCCGGTGGGGCTACCGTCGGAACAAATGGATACAGAAGGATCCCGAATAAATTCTGACTGCAATGCTTCATCCATAATGAAATAGGCAGCTGATCCGCCTTGTGGACCAAGATCATCAATCAACACATCTTCGAATGGTTTACCAAGTGCCGCGGCCAGTTCAGCCAACGTTTTGCCAGCATGAGGCGCTGTGCCAAGCAGGGTGGCAGCGGGACCATTTCGGCTGTTAACGCGATTTCTCAGATAATCAGCCAACGCCTGGCGTCGTGTCTGTTTGGCGAGGACAAACTGTTCTGGTGCTTTTGCCCATACGGGAAACAACAGGGAAAGCCCGGTGTAACTCGCTGTGTAAGGGTACACATCTGCTGACACCTCGATACCCTCACCGCGCGCGCTTTCAAGCATTGCAAGGATCTCCTGACCACGCCGGGCACCTTTGCCATAGACAGATTTGAGATGTGCCACGTGCACCCGCGCTGCGTTGCCTTGCCGCAACAGTTCTGCCAGAGACTCCGCAAGAACGGGATCATCCTCGTTTCTGATGTGGCTCATAATGACCCGATTCCTTTCACCAACAAGCGCGGCAAGCCCCAGCATTTCAGCATCACCAGCATTGAGTCCCGGGTTGTATTCAAGCCCTGTACTGAGCCCAAAAGTGACAGTCAGATTCTGCGCCAGCAACTCATTGAGCCGCGCCAGCGCCGCCGCACTCGGATCCCGGTCCCGGCCAATGCCTACCCTGTCACGCAGCGTGCCGTGACCAACAAACATGGCCAGGTTGGGGCCAATGCCATTGGCCTCCACCGTCTCCAACCAGGGCCCAAGATCGTCGACGTCAGGACTACTACCATCCTGACCGAGTGTGATGGTGGTAACGCCCATCGCGAGAAAGTTCTCGAACATTGGAGTTTCAAGCGGATTGCCGTGACTGTGCGGATCAATAAACCCGGGGCTAACCACACGGTTAGCTGCATCGATAACCCGGCCTGGTGTAGCAGTCTGTTGTCGAGCAGCACCAACATAAACAATCGTGTCACCCCGAACCGCGACTTCGCCCGGGTAGGACGCCGCCCCTGTGCCGTCAACGATACGCGCGTTGATGATGAGCAGGTCAACTGGCAAGCGATCACGCTGAAACTGGCTACAACCCGCAGCCAGCAGCAACAGCCCCAAAAGCGCACATTGACATAAGTATCCTTGGCCATCGACCATGGCAAACCACCTCACCTCAAATCAACAACTCGTCCAGTGTACTCGATACGCACTGGACGGCGAGGTTGAGGTAAAAAATCCTGCCGGTTATAGATGGCGTTGATACTTTCTGAAGCGAATCCCGGACATGCAATTGCCCAGACACAACATGGAATGATAGGGTTATCCCTTGCCGAGGTATGCATGAACAATGAATCAAGCGTCACTTATGGCGCGAAACACTACCTTTCAATATTTACTATTCTCTCGCTCGCCGTCTTCTCGGGTCTGTCTACCCTTGATATGGACCTTGCCCAATCAGTTACCGGTGGCGCGTCGGAATGGGTAATTAGCTATTTTGGGTGGCTGTTCAGCGCCACGGTCACACTTGCCCTGTTGCTCCCCATTGTATTTGTGTTCCACCCGGCATCAAACCAGGTACTGGGTCTGCCGGGAGAGAAACCTGAATT
>CAYGNA010000616.1:0-2353 GCA_964351065.1 uncultured Pseudomonadales bacterium | reverse complement strand
GTTCGCCACCGCATTAGCAGCATCCAGGCATTCCTGGTTTCAGCACCAGAAGAGGTATTCACGCCGGGGTTGGTCAGGATTGTGCCTACCAGTTCTCGCAAATTACCGACGCCGGTATTGTCGAAGAACGGTGGCGGTTTGATTCCCCTTAATCCCTCAGCGCCAAATGGTGATGAAAGTTATGAAGGCTACTACCAGGTGTTGATGAGCCTGCCGAGAGATGTGACGCCTGCCAGGTTGCAGGAGCGCGTGCATGTTCGCTTCAATCATCCGGCCGAACCGCTGATTTTCCGCTGGATGCGGGCGGTCCGGCGGCTGTTCCTGAGTCAGTTTGAAATCTGATGATGGCAAATTCTCCACAACGGGCGCGGCCTATCTATCGCCAAGCGTCCCCTTTAAGGCGTAGCGAGAAAACAGTTGAGGAAATTTCCAGCATCGAACGCTGGTGGCAAAATAACGTCAGCCGATTTACTCATCGTCCTCTGGCTACCTACAAACGTTTTAATCCAGTATTGCGAAACGTCAAGCGTGAGGGGAACACGCTAGCGGATCTTGCCGATACTGAATTCGATATACATCTTTCAGTTCTTAGGCGGACGCTGTATCAAGAGGGGTTGACCGATAAAAACATTGCAAGGAGCGTTGCCTGTGCCAGGGAAGCCAGCAGGCGAAGCCTGGGAATGTATCACTTCGACTGCCAGGTGCTGGGTGCGCTTGCGATGCTGCGTGGAAATATCGCGGAAATGCAAACTGGTGAAGGCAAGACACTGACTGCGGTTCTTGCAGCGGCCACGGCCGCGATGGCTGGTATACCGACCCATGTCATCACCGTAAATGACTATCTGACTGAGCGGGATGCGACGGAAATGCGGCCCATCTATGAGCGACTGGGCCTGACGGTGGGTGTCATCACAGAAGGTTTGTCGATCGAGCAACGGCAGGCAGCGTACAACTGTGATGTGACATACTGCACGAACAACGAGTTGGTGTTTGATTTTCTCAAGGACTCACTGGTACTGAAAGGTAAAACCGGTTTTGCCGTTCGCCACGGCCAATTTTTGCAGGGCCACGGCGACTTTGCCCGGCGACTGATGCTGCGCGGTCTGCACTTCGCGATTGTTGATGAAGCAGACAGTGTTTTGCTGGATGAGGCACGCACGCCGCTGATCATTTCCGGGGAAATTCCAGCTTCGGAAGAAGAGCAGCAAATGTACCGGGAAGCGATAGCATTGGCGCGGTCCTTACGCGAAACAGAACACTACCGTGTTGTCCCTGGCCAACGCAGAATCGATCTGCTGCCAGAGGGCGAGGATTTTGTCGCGGTGATGAGCGAAGGTCTGGGCAGCCACTGGCAGGGTCGAATACGTCGAGTGGAATTGATCCACAAGGCGTTGCAGGCACTGTACCTGTTTCAACGCAATGATCACTATCTGGTTGACGAAGATAAAGTCATCATCGTTGATGAACATACCGGCCGATTGATGCCTGATCGATCCTGGGAAAGCGGTTTGCACCAACTGATAGAAGTGAAAGAAGATTGCAGGCTGACGCCTCCCCGGCAGACGCTCGCGCGCATAAGCTATCAGCACTTTTTCCGCCGTTACCACCATCTTGGCGGGATGACAGGAACGGCGAAAGAGGTAACCGACGAGTTGTGGAAGGTCTATCGGTTACCCGTTATCAAGATTCCAACCCATCGCCCGTGCTTGCGACTTAACCTCGGAAGGTTCCTGTTTGCAACTGAAACTCAGCAAATGGCAGCGGTTGCGTCATCGACGATGGAAAAAGTCCGCGAAGGCAGATCGGTGTTGATTGGGACCACGACAGTTGCCCAGGCCGACCGGGTGAGCGAAAGTCTTTTAGGCGCTGGAATTGCGCACCAACTATTGTCTGCCAAGCACGATAGCGATGAGGCCGCCGTGGTTGCGTCAGCAGGGCAGCCAGGCAGCGTGATTGTGGCGACGAGTATGGCGGGTCGTGGTACCGACATAAAGTTGCACCCCGATGTTCGGCAAGCAGGGGGGCTGCACGTGATCCTGACGCGCTTCCATGAAGCCGGGCGTATCGACCGGCAGTTGTTCGGCCGGTCTGCGAGGCAGGGTGATCCAGGCAGTTATGAGTGTATGGTGGCAATGACAGATGTCAAACGCGACTATTTGGTTGATCGAGTGCAATCAGTCGCGCTGGAGGCAGTGTTGAACCGTGCAGAAGGCCCGCAATGGACCAAGGTGCTTGCCCTTGGATTACTCGAAAGGCAGCAGAAGCGGTTGGAAAAACAACACACCTTTATCCGGCGGCAACTGTTACTGGCCGATGAACGCAACGAGAAATTACTGGCCTTCGCCAGTGAAAG
>CAYGNA010000615.1:0-2357 GCA_964351065.1 uncultured Pseudomonadales bacterium | reverse complement strand
GCGTTGTAGGCAAAATAATCATCCCAGCGCTGATCAAGAATGCGGCAAGCATCATCGAGCAGCGCGGCATGCAGCACACCTTCTGACTCGCTTACGATACCAAGCGTCAGCAGCTTTTGTAGCGCATCATCAATTTCAAAATCGACCTTTGAGTTCCAGCGTTCAAGGAACCACTGCTCGACCCGGCCGTCGAGTTCAGCTGCATTAATGCCTTCGCCCTGGGCCGCCAGCAGAAAATAGTAGGCCAGGATAGCCTCTTTACATTCCTCCTCTTCAGCGTCATCAATCAGTCGATGGAAAACCCCTGCATTGTTGTCGAGATTCTTGAAATACAGATTCTGCGTCAGCGCCTGCATAAAGGTGAGTTTGCGATTCTTGAAATTAACAAACTGTTTCCAGATAAAACTACCAAGACCACCGATACCCGCGATCACAGCAATGAGCGCCGCCTCGTCGAGCACAACCGGCTGACTCGACAGACCCCACCAGTAGCCAAATAGCGCGCCAAGCAACAGGAGTGCGGTACCCAGTTTGGTCGTCAGGATCACGCCGCCACCAAGAATGGCGGGCACGCCTATCATCAGTTTGTCGATAAAGCGCATACCCAGACGGGTATTGGGGAACAGCATCTCGATATCCGCTTTCGGCACGTTCTGAAACATTTTTAACATGGTGGTTCCGGGCCGCTGGGTACCCCGGTCAAAGTGCGCGCCTTCTCTAAAGCGAACGTAGATGACTACCCGGTCAAAGTTCGAGAATTCGATTTCACTTTTCCAAAGCCCAAAAAATCGCAGCAGACGTTCGCGTTTTTGGCTCTCACCCCGGACAAACAGGAGCACATCATCAAAAGCATCAAAGTCTATCTTGAGACTGAGCTTGAACAGGGAAGAGGATTCAAACGCCGCCGCCAGTTCCTCGTCAGAGAGCCGTTCGTAGTTGGCTTTGTTCAACAGGTCTTCCAACTGCTGGACAAAAGTCGCTCCAGGCCGCTCCGTAAACACCGCGACCTTGCGGGTGTCACGGTCAGGGTTCATGGGTGCATAAGTATCTTTTAGCGCTTCCAGCTTGTCGTGATACTCAAAATGAAAAACGCTCTGGAGCAATCGGCAGAAGTCACGGAAACGCATCTGCTCGGCCGCCGAGTGGTCACCCGATGCGACGCACATCTCGACAATGTCGCGTTTCCGAAAGGGGATAAATCGAAGCGCGGGCCGGGTATTTGTACGTGTATTCATTGCTGCCGCCGGGGAGGGTAGTTGAGGATTATTTCAGGTGCGTTTCCAGACGGCAATCGCTTTGCCGGGTTGTGGTATCGTTTTTTCAACAGTCTGTTTTCAGGCAAGCCGCGATACATACCACAGACACAGGGAGAAATCAGCTATGTCGTTTTACGAGCCTACAATCAATGAAGATGGCACCTATGACACGCTCAAGATTGAAAAAGACGGTGGCGTTGACTGGGTTACCTTGAATCGGCCCGAGTCCCTGAACTCGATGAGCCGAACCATGATGCTGGAACTGCAGCACTATTTTGGCAGACTGTACAACGATCACAGCGTCCGGGTGGTTGTGCTGACGGGTGCAGGGCGCGGATTTTGCGCTGGCCTGGATTTGAAAGAGGACAGATCGGATGAGGGTGGAGGTCCTGTGAACGGCCTCAGGGTACAACGACGGGTCAGTGAAATCATGATGCGCATGCGGCGCGCACCGCAACCGATCATCTCGCTGATTAATGGTGCTGCCAGCGGAGGTGGGTTTGGCCTCGCGCTCGCGTCAGACATACGAATTGCCGTACCCAATGCACGTATGAACGCCGCATTTATTCGCATCGGTCTGTCAGCCTGCGACGTGGGTGTCAGCTACTTCCTGCCACGCCTTGTCGGTGCATCGCTGGCATCCGAACTTCTGCTAACAGGTAACTTCATTGACGCGGAGCGAGCGCTCGCAACCGGACTGATATCAAGGATTGTGCCCGCCGAGGAGCTATCGTCCGCCGGCCGTGAGATGGCAGCAGATATCATTCGCAATTCGCCACTGGGCGTTAGGCTCACCAAAGAGTGCCTGAACATGAGTGTTGATGCGCCCAGCCTGGAAGCGGTGATTGCGATGGAAGACAGGCAGCAGATACTCGCTTCCCAGACCGGGGACATGCGAGAGGGGGTAGCTGCATTTATGCAGAAGCGGCCGGCCGAGTACAAGGACGCCTGACCGTTCCGGCATCAGCCTGTGCCTGTGATTTTGACCGGAGTGGCGTTGCAGTTAGAACAGCTGTCATTTCGAGCCCAGTGGAGAAATCTGTGCGTTGCTAAAACGAGATCTCTCCATTACGGCCCTACGGGCCTTCAGTCGACATGACG
>CAYGNA010000614.1:0-2372 GCA_964351065.1 uncultured Pseudomonadales bacterium | reverse complement strand
GTCTCAGCCGCCGCCAGTCGTTCTTCAAGCTTGGCAACCCGGCCCAGTTCGTGTTCGAGAAAAGTTTTTGTTTCTGCAAGCAGCGGCGAAACATCATCGATGCCAGCCCGCAGAGTTCCCAGCGTCGAAATCAGGAAATCGAGTAGTTTCTCTCCCTGCCGTCCCAGAGTGGGCGTCCAGCCCAGCATGGCGGCGACCAGCATATCCAGCAGCGTCAGAATCCCTGCCTCAGAACGGACGGGCAGGGCCGGGTGCTTTAGCAGATGACAGGCAAGTTCAGGCAGTGCTGTCTTGAGCTCTTGCTCAACCACGGGTTCCAGGCGGGTAAGGGAAAATATGATTTTCACACAGTCATCGATTGAAGCGAGCAGTGCAAGATCGCGTGCGCCAGGACCATCATCTGTAGTGGTTACCAGTTGGCGCAGTGAGTTGCCCTGTTCTGTCTGGGATCGCGGCAATGCACGCAGCCTTGCAATTAGGTCTGCTGTGGCGAGGCCCGGCATCGCGGCACCGGGATGTGGTGCGTCAGACGGCAGATAGCGATGGGCCAGCGCCTTGGTGACCGTTTCAGCGGTAATCGGTGCAGACGTGGACATCTTTCCAGGACTTAGTGTGAAGGCGATATGGTAGCAACATGTCTTCGAATGCAGTAGCCCCATTCGACAGACGACCTCTGGCCTGGTTGTGCTGCTATACTTGCGCACTTTTTATCGCGGAGACAGCGGAACCATGACGATCGGTAAGGCCAGTCCAACCTCGCATTCCTATTATTCCCAGCGGCTGCGGCTGCACTATCTTGATTGGGGCAATGAAGATGCGCCAACACTGCTGTTGGTGCACGGTAATCGTGACCATTGCCACAACTGGGACTGGGTGGCAGCAGAACTGGCCAGCGAATTCCACGTGGTAGCGCCGGATTTTCGTGGCCACGGTGATTCGCAGTGGGTGATAGGCAGCGCCTACAGCCACTCTGAATACGTTTACGACCTCGCCCAGTTGATTCACCAGCGCAGTCTTGGCCCGCTGCATGTCATCGCGCATTCGTTGGGTGGTGGTGTTGCCCTGCGTTACGCCGGGATATATCCCGACCAGATCCACAAAATGGTTGTCATTGAGGGTTGGGGTGGGCCACCTTCCATGTACAACCAGCAACCGCCGCATGAGCGTATGGAAAACTGGATTGAACAAACCCGCAAGGTGTCCGGGCGCCTGCCTAAACGTTACGTTTCGCTGGAAGAAGCTTACGAGCGAATGCAGGAAGCCAACAAGCACCTGAGTGCAGAGCAAGCCCGTCACCTGACGATTCATGGCAGCAACCAGAACGAAGATGGCACCTATAGCTGGAAGTTTGATAACTACACCCATGTCATGTCGCCATTCGATATGACAATGGATCAATCGCGTGAGCTATGGAAGCGGATTGATGCGCCGTTGCTGCTGGTCAGTGGCAATGAAAGCTGGATGGGGCAGGCACGTCGGGAAGATCCCTCGACACTGTTTCAGAATGCTCGTCATGTTGCCATGGAGAATGCCGGTCACTGGGTGCATCATGACCGGCTGGATGATTTCCTGGCGCTTACCCGGGAATTTTTTGCTGAATAGCGGGCGAGCCAGGCGCCTTCTCAGGCGTCTGGCAGTCCCTTCAGCCGAATATGATCAATCAGGACGTCCCGTATCAGCTGTCCCAGGTCGCGCACCTGAACCTGGTCGGGGTATTTGCGTTTTGCCTGCGCGCCAACGAAGCTGTTGGTGCCAAAGGTGTAAGTGGCATTGTCATCGATAGTCCCGGTCCGACTGTGTGATTCTCCGTCCATATTAAGCATGGCTTTTAGTGTGGCGCCGTCGGTGGTTACCGTAACCAGGGTGTTACCAAACGGTTCGAGATTCCAGATGTTCCGTGCTGAGATTGGCCCCTTGCGAATAATGTCGCGAATGCCACCCATGTTGTAGAAGCCGAAGGGAGTGCCTGTGGCCTCGGCGAGGATTTTCTCGAGCCTGGGCTGTAGTTCTGCTTTTGTGTAATCCTGCTTTGAATTGGCAATGCTTACGTCAACCAGCTCAGAGACTCTCGATTCCCACGAGGTTACCAGGGTGGCAACGTTCGGCTCGCCCGGTGGCATGTCAGCGGCGGGAATCAGCTTGCCGTTAAAGCTGGCAAGACTGTTTGTGTCGGTATCGACAACCATATCAAGATAGCCGACATGTGAACCGTAGTAGGCTGCCTGCACAACCCAGGTGTCACCCAACCTGACGGGTGGCTCAACCTTCGTGTGGGAATGCCCGCCAACAATAATGTCGATGCCAGGTACAGTTCGCGCCAGTTCTTTTTCTTCTTCATGGCCTATATGCGTGAGTGCAACCACAAGATCAAC
>CAYGNA010000613.1:0-2373 GCA_964351065.1 uncultured Pseudomonadales bacterium | reverse complement strand
TAGCTGCCGACCCCGTTCACGTTGGTCAGGAGCCCCATCGCGCCGCAGACCCCATACTTCATCAAATAGGAGCCATCCGAGGCACGGCTGAGTGTCATTAGATCGGGGCAGCCGTCAGTATCACTGGTTGTAATGGTCCAGTTGCCCGCGAGATTACCGCAACCCTGGGGTGTTCGAAGGCGTTGTGCACGGCGCTTTGCGAGGCCGGCAAACGTGCCCTCGGGAAAACGGGCGAGGTAGTCATCAAATGCAGCGGGGTCAGTACTGTTTTCAATACTTGCCCAGAGCATTGCCTCCCGGTCAGCCACTGGTGCGCCTGCGGTTTGAGCGGGCACTACCGGATTAATTCCTGCCGACTGGTTGAATACAAAGTCGCCAGTCAGCGAGGACGATTCCCAGGGAATCTGTTGGTTGTTCGATGCCTGCGCGACCACAGTGCGGACGCGCTTGAATACCTCTTCTGCCTTGAGTCCCGGCACATCGAGTGCTTCGAGGAGTGCGCTGGTATAGAGCCCGTTGTTGCCGTCGCCATCAGAAGCAACCTGGCCGGGAGCTGTTGCATAGGCAATCAATGTGCCGGCGGCCGCATCAACAACCGCCAGGCCGCGACTGCCGCCGCGAAATTTTCGCTCAAACGGATTGTTCCGACAGGCATCAAGCACCACCATGTTAATACGCGCCTGGGTGCGGCCCAGTTCCTCCAGAATGTCGGTGAGTTCCATGGCGTCAAACCGCAGCGCGGTTTCAGAGCTCAGGGACGCATCGACGGGCATCAGGTAGTTGCGGCCATTGGCCTGGACGCCGTGACCCGCATAGAAGACGAGTGCCGTGGCGCCAGGTTCCACCTGTGAGACAAAATCCACGAGACCGCGCTGCATGTCCTTCAGATTGCCGTCGATAACCTCAACAACCGTAAAGCCCAGTGCGCGGAGTTTTGCTGAAATAGCGACAGCGTCCCGCACCGGGTTGTCGAGGGGACTCTCGGCGTAGGTCGCGTTACCGACCACAAATGCAATGCGCTGGTTGCTGGCATGAGCCGAAGACAGCGTGGTCAAGGTGAATACGAAAAACAGAAAACGGAACAACAGCATACGTCAATCAGAATAGGTTGCTTGAGGATTGGAAGCATACCCAGCGCTATGGGTAGCTGGCAATCCTGCATCTGATGTTGAATCAAACATGAAAACGCTTTGCCAGTCCGCTGTGTCGCACCACAGGATTGCGAACGCAGCGAAGCAGGGCATCACCATCAAAAAAGAGCGTGACGCCATGCCTCGCCCTGGTAACGGCGGTGTAGAGCATTTCCCTGGATTGCAGACCGCGCTGGCTATCGGTCCCCGGCTCTGGCAAGACCAGGGCAACCCGGTCAAATTCGGAACCCTGGGATTTGTGAACTGTCATAACAAAGCAGGTTTCATGTCCTGGCAGTCGCGACGCGAGAAACTCACGGCCATCACTGAAGACGACCCGCGTCTCGCCGTCCGGGTGTTCAACACACACGCCGATGTCACCATTAAACAGCTTCAGGCTGTAATCGTTGCGAGTAACCAGTAGCGGGCGACCATGATAGTAGGGAGACTGTTTCAGGTTGCGCGCTTCAATCACGCTCTCAAGGGCGTTATTCAAATGAATGACGCCAAAGTCACCATCGCGTACTGGTGTCAACACGCGCTGTTGGTCAAAGGCAGCAATCAGTGCCTGCGCATCTGCCTTTGCGGCGACGAGATGCAGATACTCGTCATAGAATTCCGCGAGGGCGCTGGCGTTCATAGCGGCCAGCGGGGTTGTGTTGACTTCTCCATCCGCCTCGATATCTGGCACTTCACCGCGCCGGATTGAACTCGACAGCCTGCCTATTCCCCTGTCAGGTGAGAACCGGTAACTGGTGCCCAGCGGACAGATGGCCCCTGCCAGCAGGTGGCGCGGCGAAGCTGCTTCTCTCCCAGCGGCAGGTATGGTCTGGGCCGATTCGCCTGTACTGATTTTGTCGAGCGCAGTCTGACCGACGATGTCCGCAAGCACGCTGCCGGTATCAACGGAAGGCAATTGGTCCGGGTCGCCAAGCAGGACCAGCCTGGCATCATCGGGTAGTGCTGTCAGCAGACGATCCATCATGGTGAGATCGATCATCGATACCTCATCGACAATCAACAGTTTGACGGGCAGTGGATTACCGGGCCCATAGCGAAACGTGCGCCCACCCGCGCGCTGTCCCAACAGCCGGTGTAGTGTGACAACTTCGGTTTTGTCAGAAATGCCGACATTGCCAAGTGCGTCCGACAGGCGCATTGCGGCTTTGCCCGTGGGTGCGGCCAGGCGAATTGTGGCGGCATCGATATCACCAATCTCCTGCGCAAGCGTGAGGATTGTCGC
>CAYGNA010000612.1:0-2376 GCA_964351065.1 uncultured Pseudomonadales bacterium | reverse complement strand
ATGAGGTCTCTCCACTCCGGTCGAGACGACGTCTCTTGCGCCACTCCGGTCGAGATGAGGTCTCTCCACTCCGGTCGAGACGACGTCTCTTGCGCCACTCCGGTCGAGACGACACCTTCAGTGTCATTTCGACCGAAGCGGCGTCAGCCGCGTAGCGGAGAAATCCTCCTTCCAGCTGGAAGTCCCCCCTGCCTAATGTGCTCCCCCGGCATCAGCACCCCAGAGTTCTTCAAGCCGCTGGTCGCGGCCGCATGAATACCGATAGTAGCGGTAGCGTACGGGATTCTTGAGGTAATAATCCTGATGGTAATCCTCGGCCGGGTAAAACCTGCCAGCTGCGGTAATTTCCGTCACAATGGGTGAATCAAACCGGCCGGACGCAACAAGCACCTTTTTTGATGTCTCAGCCAGCGCTTTCTGTTCATCATCCAGATAGAAGATGCCGGTACGGTACTGGCTACCCCGGTCGCAAAACTGGCGGTTTTCTACCAGTGGATCAATGTTCACCCAGAAGACGTCCAGCAATTGCTGATATGTGATTTTTTCAGGGTCATAGGTTATCTCGACGGCTTCCGTATGACCGGTCCCGCCTGCAGAAACTTCCTTGTAAGAGGGATTGACCTTGCGGCCACCAATGTAGCCAGACGTGGTCGCCAGTACACCATCAAGATGGTCATAGGGTGGCTCCATACACCAGAAACAGCCACCCGCAAAAATGGCTTTGGCTTCTGCTGCAGTGGCGTGCGGAATGGCGCACAGCAGCGTAATGCAGAGCAGTAACAGTTGGGTGATTCGCGAGTTCATGGTGCTAAGTCCTCAAGGCTGGGAGAGGCTCTCCCCCGGGAACAAAAAGAAGTGCCAGGCCATTGTTGCACCAGCGCTCGTTGCGTGGTGGTGGGCCGTCTTTAAAAACGTGTCCCTGGTGTCCGCCGCAGCGGGCGCAGTGGTATTCCGTTCTGGGTAGTATCAGCTTGAAGTCGGTTTTTTTGCCCATCGAGCCTTCCAGGGGCTGTGTGAAGCTCGGCCAGCCTGTACCGCTATTGAATTTGTGCGCAGACTCAAATAATGGCAGGTAACAGGCGGCGCAGATAAAGGTGCCATCGCGTTTTTCCTTGTCCAGCGGGCTTGAGAATGCGCGTTCAGTCGCCTCTTCAAATAGCACAAGGTAGCGGTCCCGCGGCAAGATTGCCTGCCACTCATCATCAGACTTATTGAGCGGTTCAAACGACCGGCCGGTCGCTGCGGCCAGCAGGCGAGGGGCTGGCAGCAGACTGAGGGCTGGCGCTATCGCGGCAAACTTCAGGATTGATCGACGGTTCAATCTACGGGTCATAGGTGTTTCCATTGTTGCTGTACGTCAGGTTAGACGCCTGAACAGCCAAAATGTTACATACGTGTGACTGTGCATGAATGGGTCACAATGGTAACCTAACGGGAGTTCATTGATTGCATTACTGAGGGAGTACCTGAAACCAATGAAGAAGATCCTGCTATTGTCTGCCAGTCTTGCTGTTTGCCTTTTACCAGCCACCAGCACCGCCCACCACGCGTTTGGTGCGGAGTTCGATCCCAATCGCCCGATGGTACTGCGCGGGCCAGTGACCAAAGTAGAGTGGGTTAACCCGCATGCCTGGATCCACCTTGAGGTAACCAATGAGGATGGGAGCAAAGAAAGCTGGATGGTTGAGGGTGGAACGCCAAATACCCTGCTGCGACGTGGCCTGAATCGTAACTCACTGAAGCCGGGCACTGAAATTATCGTGGATGGATACCAGTCCAAGGACCGTTCAAATCGTGCCAACGGCCGTGATATTACCTTTACCGACGGCACTAAGATCTTTATGGGCTCATCGGGTACAGGCGCACCCGCTGATGGTCGCGATCCTACCGAGAACTAGTCGTGAGAAAGCAGGCAATTGGGCTGGCATTGGTAACACTGATGTTGGCTGGCTGTGCAGAGCCGCCACCACCTGAACCACCCTATAATCTTGTTGGCGATGTAAAGCAGACCATGAACCTGGTGCTGGACCCCGCAACGGATGTCATCTGGGGGTCAGCGGGTTTTGTACTGACTGCAGAGGGTGAGCAGGATCTGTCGCCGACGACCGATGAACAATGGGCTAACGTATTGCACAGTGCAGCCGTAGTGGCTGAAAGCGGTAACCTGTTGATGCTGCCCGGGAGGGCGAGGGATAACGAAACCTGGATGGAAATCTCTGCGGGCCTGGTCGAGGCAGGCAAGCGGGCGATGGCCGCTGCTGAGGCCAAAGATGCTGATGCGTTGTTTGAGGAGTGGGGAGATAGCTATCGTGTTTGCGCCGGCTGTCCCGAGCTTTAGCTCGTTGATAAGGCGGCGGCGCCTCTCGGTGAGGAGCA
>CAYGNA010000611.1:0-2383 GCA_964351065.1 uncultured Pseudomonadales bacterium | reverse complement strand
GTCCCGATGAAAATCCTGATCGTAATTGATCGCCCCCTGGTACTTGGCCCAGAGCTCGCCTTTGGTGAGGCGAATATCATCAGTTTCAAGCAGTTGGCGTGCAATGTCGATCAAGCCTGGCGCTACAACGAGTCGATTTAGTGAAAAGCTGCCGAACGGAAACGAAACGAGGCCTGCAAACTGCGATGCTGCCAGGGCCTCATGTTTTGACGGATCTGCGAAGTATTCCACTGGCGTTGGAAAATGACTGGTCAATGCTGCCTGCGCTGCTGCGAGCACATCAGCTGACAAGAAATCAGGAACAGTGACGAAGCCGCGCTTATGATACTGCTGCAGTTGCTTGTTGGATAACAACATCTATCAGCACCCCCGCCAGTCGATTAGCTTTCCCCAATAAAAATCCGTTAGCGCGGGTCTGGCTTCATTTCAGCCTTGAAGCGCTTGAAGTTATTGACGTAACTGCGCGCACTCATTTCCAGGACCTGCCGCTGCGCTTCAGACAGCTCACGAACAACTTTACCCGGCGAACCCATAACGAGCGAACCATCAGGAATCTCTTTTCCCTCCGGAATAAGGGAGTTGGCACCTATCAGGCAGTACTTGCCAATTTTTGCGCCGTTCAGAATGACTGAATTGATGCCTATCAGGGAATTGTCGCCGATAGTACAGCCATGCAGCATGACCTTGTGGCCCACCGTAACATTCTTGCCAATCGTCAGTTGGACCCCACCATCGGTATGCAGGACAGACCCATCCTGTACATTGGAGTTTTCACCAATGGTGATGATGTCATTGTCACCACGAATCACCACGTTAAACCACACGCTGGCATTGTTCTCAAGTACGACCGAACCAACCACGGTGGCATTGTCCGCGACAAAATAGTCTTCACCCCTGATTTCAACTCGACGGTCACCCAGGCTATAGATCACGCTTCTATCCTCCATCAAAAAACCAAAAGCTTACCACGCCATGACAACGCCTAGTCGATACTCGCGCCCATCGCCTCATTGAGGAACTCTCGCAGAATCATTGCTGTCAGCCCCCAGATCCTGTACCCGTCGAAATAATAGACCGGCACAAGATGTCGCTCGCCGTGACGCTCAATAACGTCGGTCTGCGAGCGTGGATCATCAAGCAGGTAACGAATCGGTACACCAAATACCGCCTCAAGTTCTCCAGGGTTGGGCACAAGGTCAACCGGGTCTTCAACTATGCCGACAAAAGGCGTGACGAGCAGACCAAACTTGGAGATAAACGGCCGCAATTCACCAACGATCTCAATCCGCTGGGAGGGCACACCAATTTCTTCCTGCGTTTCGCGCAGCGCGGTGGCACAAAGATCAATATCCTCAGCATCCTGTCGCCCGCCCGGCCACGCCACCTCGCCCCCATGGGCAGACATTTTTGATGCCCGCAGGGTCAGCAATAACTCAGGCTCAGGGCGATTTACGACCGGGAGCAGCACCGCAGCCTGGTCCCGAGGCTCAAGATGCGGCGGTGTCAGTGGCACTGATTGGTAGCGCCGCAACCTATCTTTCATATCCTCAATCATTATACTTTCGCTCATGAACTACTGTAGCCAATGCGGACATGAAGTCTCGCAGAAAATCCCAGAGGGCGACAACCGGCCCCGTTATGTTTGTGATGGCTGCGAAACCATCCACTACCAGAATCCGCGTGTTATCACAGGTTGCCTCATCACGCATGAAGATCGGGTACTGCTCTGCAAGCGGGCCATAAACCCACGCTCAGGATTCTGGACACTACCAGCGGGTTTTCTGGAAAACGGCGAATCGACATCAATGGGGGCACTCCGTGAGACCCGGGAAGAAGCCAACGCCAGCGCAGAAATCATCGGTATATACACCATGTTCAGCCTGCCCCATATCTCCCAGGTTTATATGTTCTATCGCGCAAGGCTACTTGATTTGAACTTCAGTCCGGGCGAAGAGAGCCTGGACGTACGGCTGTTTAGCGAAAGTGAAATTCCCTGGGATGAATTGGCATTTCCGGTAGTGAACCAGACGCTAGAACATTTTTTCAGCGACCGCAAAACCGAGCAATTTACGCCACGCGCCATCGACCTGATTGTGGATCCGGCGAGTCGGATGGTGCGCGAATGACACTCCTGAATGAGATCTCTCCATTACGGCCCTGCGGGCCTTCAGTCGAGATGACGGGGTCGGCGCTGCCTGCGCACTAACTCGGCATTTCGACGAGGTCGGCGCTGCCCGCCCACTAACTCGTCATTTCGACCGGGTCGGCGCTGCCGGCACACTAACTCGTCATTTCGACGGGGTCGGCGCTGTCCGCACACTAACTCGTCATTTCGACGGGGTCGGCGCGGCCCGCACACTACCTTGATATTTCGACGGGGTCG
>CAYGNA010000610.1:0-2384 GCA_964351065.1 uncultured Pseudomonadales bacterium | reverse complement strand
TCCATATGTTACGCAAGATGGAGCTGAACCTGCTTTGGGTAATTGGGCTTGGGACCCTGAGCCAGGCCGCCGCTTACCTGATGGTGACGCAATGGGGCGGCATTGCCGATCGCTTTAATAACAAATCGGTGATGCGCGTCTGTGGTCCGCTGTTTGTGGGAAGCATTTTTGCCTGGACGTTTACGACAATGCCTGATGTGCATGCGGGCACAATACCGCTGCTGGTATTGATTCATGTTGCCACGGGTATAGCGAGTGCTGGCATTACGCTATCCTCCGGTAATCTCACTCTCCGGCTTGCACCTAAAGGAAATGCTACAACATTCCTTGCAGCAAGCGCTCTGGTCAATGCAACAGCGGCGTCGTTGGCGGCTATGATTGGCGGGCTTACAGCAGATCTGCTGGCGCGTTGGGAGTTGACGTTGGTGCTGAGCTGGCGCAGTGAAACGCATGCACTCGAAATGGACGCTCTCTATTTTACTCACTGGGATTTCTTCTTCTTTTTTGCCACGCTGATTGGCCTGTTTGCCCTGCATCGATTGCGCTGGGTGGAAGAAAGTGGCGAGGTTGAAGAAGGTACGGTCCTGACCGCGCTGGGCGCTTCTGTAGGTCAGCGGATGCGTAGCCTCAGTACTGCGGTTGGCCTCCAGACCACGGCGGAGTTTCCGATTGATGCGGTAGAAGACGAACTGAAGACCGATGCCAGGCAGGGACATGATTGATTACAGGGAATACACAATCGCCTTGCCTGCAGGAAAGTTGCCATCGTGAGATATGGCTTCAGCCGCGTCGTTCGACTCTTGCCGCCTTTTCCATTACCTTTTGCTCGAGGTCCGAGCGATAGTCACGGAGACGATCGCGCAGGTTTTCATCCGGGATACCCATCATTTGTACTGCAAGCAGACCGGCATTGGTTGCGTTGTCAATCGCAACTGTGGCAACGGGAACACCGGCTGGCATTTGCACAATCGACAGCAGTGCATCTTCACCTTCCAGTTTAGTCGCGGATACCGGCACACCGATGACGGGCAAAACGGTGAGGGCTGCCACCATACCTGGCAGATGGGCGGCCCCACCCGCCCCGGCGATAATGACACGTAGGCCGCGTGCTTCAGCACCCTTGGCATACTCGAACATGCGTGCTGGCGTGCGGTGGGCGGAAACAATTGTCAGTTCGTAAGGCACACCAAACTGTTCCAGTATGTTCGCCGCAGGCTCCATGATGGGTAGATCAGAATCGCTACCCATGATGATGCCAACAACCGGGATAATTTCGCTCACGTTGCTATCCTCTCTTTACCCCTGACGATGATGTGTTGTTTGGCAACCTCAGCCACAGCGAGGGCTTGCTCTATGGTTTCAGCAACCACTGTAACATGCCCCATCTTTCGCAGTGGGAAACATTTCTGCTTGCCGTACAGGTAGAGATGCGTGCCGGGTAGTTCGGCCAACTCTGCTTCACCTTCTACAACCGTGTCGCCTTCAAAGTCCATTGCACCGAGGAGATTGAACATGACTGCGGGACTGATCTGTGCGGTATCCCCCATGGGTTGGTCCAGCAGAATATGGTACTGCTGCAGGAATTGTGAAGTCCGACAGGCGTCGATCGTATAGTGGCCACTGTTATGCGTGCGAGGTGCGATTTCATTGACCAGTATTTCACCATTCGGCGTGAGAAACATCTCAACGCCGAATATGCCAACGCCGTCGAAGGCCGAGACCGTTGTGATGGCAAGTCTGCTGGCCATGGCTGCGGTCTCTGCGGAGATTCGGGCAGGCGCAATCAGGTAGGCCAGTAAATTACCCCGCTTGTCGAACGACATCTCAACCGGTTCCCAGACAGCCGTGTTACCCAGTCCGTCCCGTGCCACCATCACCGACAACTCGAGGGCATTTGGTACATGCGTCTCGATGTAGCCGGGAACGCGCAATCTGTCACCTGCCTGCGCCGGCGAGTCGATAATGGCAACGCCGCGACCATCGTAACCACCCTCGGCAGCCTTCTGAACCGCGGGCCAGCCAAGGGCGCCGAGCAGGGCTGGATCTTTTCCATCGTAGGCTACAAAAGCGCTGGTTGGAATGCCTGCTGCCAGCATGGCCTCCTTTTGCCTCAGCTTGTTGGTGATGAGCTTGAGGGTCGCGGGCCGTGGCAGGATCCTGTGTCCCAGCTTTTCAAGTTCAGCGAGGGCATCAACATTAACGTCTTCCAGGTCAACCGTCGTGACGTCGACAGCTTGAGTGAGTTGCCTGAGGTCGGCCGGGTCATGTTTGTCACCCGTGATCAGCTTAGCGCCCTTCAAGCACGCGGGACATGCCGGATCTGTATCCAGTACAAAACACTGTGTTCCCAGCCGTTCGGCTTCTTCCACCAGCAAGGCAGCCAG
>CAYGNA010000609.1:0-2385 GCA_964351065.1 uncultured Pseudomonadales bacterium | reverse complement strand
GTGTATCTTGGAGGTCTGGGCGAGTCGTGGATTGTGATTGGCCTTGTTGCCGGTGCATTCCTCAACTGGCGGTTTGTTGCCGCTCCGCTCCGGGTCTCAACTGAACAGCTAGGGGCGCTGACCCTGCCGGATTTTTTTGAATATCGCTTCGAGGATACCAGTCGTTTGCTGCGACTGACGTCTGCCCTCATTATTCTGGTGTTTTTTACTTTCTATGCTGCCTCCGGGCTGGTTGCAGGGGCAACGCTGTTTGCAACCTCGTTTGGCCTGTCATATCTGACTGCACTAATCCTGGGCGCTGTGGTGATTGTTGGTTATACCGCGATAGGTGGTTTTCTTGCGGTGAGCTGGACTGATTTTGTACAGGGCCTGATGATGTTCGGTGCCCTTGTCGCTGTGCCACTGGTGATCACTATCGAGATGGACGGGCCTGGGCAGGTGTATGATCAGTTGATTGCAGTAGATGAGACGCATGTGTCACTGCTCGCCGGCATGAGTGTTCCGGCAGTGCTTAGCCTCGTAGCGTGGGGGCTTGGGTATTTTGGCCAGCCGCACATCCTGGTGCGCTTTATGGCAATTGAGCGTGCAGACATGGTGGGTAAGGCGCGGTGGATTGGTATGTCCTGGATGATTGTTTCCGCGCTGGGCGCGCTGGGCGTTGGACTGGTCGGGATCGCGTATCTTTCAACAATTGGTGCTCCGCTTGAACCTTCTGCCAGCGAGCAGGTATTCATCCGCCTGACCCAGTTGGTGTTTAACCCGTGGATTGCGGGCGTGTTGCTTGCGGGTATCCTGGCGGCAGTGATGAGCACTATCGATTCCCAACTGCTGGTATCGTCAAGTGCGTTGTCGGAAGATTTCTACAAAACCTTGCTCAGGCCAGGTGCGAGTGACCGCGAGCTTGTCTTGGTAGGGCGGGCCACGGTTATCCTGATTTCAGTTGTGGCGCTGGTCATTGCGCTTGATCCCGACAGCAAGGTGTTGGCGCTAGTGAGTTATGCCTGGGCGGGGCTTGGTGCCAGCTTTGGCCCGCTGGTGCTCCTGGCGCTGTATTGGCGTGGCATGAATCGAAACGGCGCCCTGGCCGGGATGCTGGTCGGGGCGCTTACCGTTATCCTGTGGAAGCAGGCAGCAGGGGGAGTTTTCGATATCTACGAACTACTGCCGGCATTTGTCCTGTCCACGATCTCTATTGTTGTTGTGTCGAAATTATCCACAACTTCAGTACAAGATCACTGATCGAATACTTTTGCCCTCGTGCATATAGTCGAAAGCGAGATTGATGTCTTCGAGTCCCATGGTGAAGGTGATGAACTCGTCGAGCTTGATTTCTCCGCCCATGTACTGCTCTACCATGCCGGGTAATTGAGTTCGCCCCTTGACGCCACCAAACGCAGTGCCGCGCCATACACGCCCTGTTACCAGCTGGAAAGGTCGGGTGCTGATCTCCTGCCCGGCACCCGCGACGCCAATGATGATGGATTCGCCCCAGCCTTTGTGACAACACTCCAGCGCAGCGCGCATCAACGTGACGTTGCCGACACACTCAAAAGAGTAGTCGACGCCACCATCTGTCATGTCGACAATGGCTTCCTGGATAGGCACGCTGTGATCTTTTGGATTTACACAATCGGTCGCGCCCAGTTGCCGCGCCATCTCAAACTTGTCCGGGTTGGTGTCAATGGCAATAATCCTTCCGGCTTTTGCCATTACGGCGCCCTGTACGGCGCTGAGGCCAATACCGCCCAACCCAAAGATTGCGACGGTAGATCCCGGCTCTACTTTGGCGGTGTTGATGACGGCGCCAATACCGGTGGTGACGCCGCAACCCAGCAGGCACACCTTGTCGAGTGGTGCAGCCGGGTTGATCCTGGCGAGAGATACTTCTGCCACCACGGAGTATTCCGAGAAGGTGGAGGTGCCCATATAGTGGTAGATAGTCTTGCCGCCAGCGCTGAATCTGCTGGTGCCGTCGGGCATAAGTCCCTTGCCCTGGGTCGTCCGCACCGCAGAGCACAGGTTGGTTTTACCGGATTTGCAAAACTTGCACTCGCGGCATTCAGCTGTATACAGCGGAATAACATGGTCGCCTGGAACTACCGAGGTAACACCCTCGCCAACCTCGACCACAATGCCGCCGCCTTCATGGCCAAGAATCGCCGGGAAAATGCCTTCCGGATCGTCTCCTGACAGCGTAAACGCATCCGTATGGCAGACGCCGGTCGCAACGTTCTGAATGAGAACCTCGCCCGCTTTTGGGCCTGCCACATCAATTTCTTCAATTCGCAGGGGTTCACCGGCGGCCCACGCCACGGCAGCTCTCGACTTCATGGTCTTTCTCCTTGGTTGATTTCATGGTGACAGTACCCAACCTTGTTCCAGTCG
>CAYGNA010000608.1:0-2389 GCA_964351065.1 uncultured Pseudomonadales bacterium | reverse complement strand
GTGATCAACTCCCTGACCAAATACATTGGTGGTCACGCCAATGCGCTTGGCGGCGCCGTCACCGATACCGGGCAGTTTGACTGGACAACGTTCCCGCACATTTACGATAACTACAAGCAGGGCAATCCGAGTGGCTGGGGATTGCAGCAGATCAAGAAGAAAGGGCTGCGCGACCTCGGTGCCACGTTAGGTGCTGAGGCCGCTCATCACATTTCGGTTGGTTCAGACACGCTGGCGTTACGCATGGAACGTAACTGCGCCAACGCAACGGCCGTGACCAGTTATCTCTCGACCCATCCGCGCGTCAAAAAGGTGTATTACCCCGGCCTTGCTGATCACCCCCAGCATGAGCGGGCAAAGACATTGTTCCGTCACTTTGGCGGCATCTTCAGTGTGGAACTCACCGACGATATTGACTGCTTTGACTTCCTGAACCGGCTGGACCTGGTGATTTGTACCAGCAACCTCGGCGACACGCGTTCGCTCGGTATCCCGGTGGCGCATTCGATCTATTATGAAATGGGGCCAGAGCGTCGCGCCTCCATGGGCATTGATGACTCGTTGGTGCGCTTCTCGATTGGCATTGAAGAAACCGAGGATCTGCTGGCAGATTTTGAGCAGGCGCTCGCCTAGGCCCTGGGGCCAAGCTACACTCCTTTTACTGACTACCGGAAGCAACCACCGTGGACCAAGCACTGCTAACAACTGACCTGCCACTTGCGAACAAGCGAACCGGCAAGGTGCGCGATCTGTATGACATCAAGCTGCCAGACGGTGGTGATGGCATTTTGATTGTTGTGACAGATCGCATCAGCGTGTTTGATGTGGTGCTGGCCAACGGCGTGCTCGGCAAAGGTGTGCTGCTGACCCAGATTGCGAAATTCTGGTTCGAGTTTTTTGACGGCAAGTTTGCTCATCATCTGGTAACCACAGACACCAGTGCTATTCCCGGGCTGGACGCCGCGCAACGACAGTCGCTCGAAGGCAGGGTAATGATTTGTCGCCGTTCAACCGTGGTGCCCGTTGAATGTATTGTGCGTGGCTACCTAACAGGCAGCGGCTGGAAAGACTACCAGCGAACCGGCGCTGTCTGCGGTATTGCGCTCCCGGCAGGTATGCAGAACAGCAGCAAAATCGACGCACCCATTTTTACACCGTCGACCAAGGCCGACGCCGGCCACGATGAAAACATCAGTTTTGAACAGGCGTGTGACATAGCCGGCGCAGAACTTATGCAGAACATTCGCGACACGTCGATTGAGATTTATGAAACAGCGCGCGATTTTGCCGCCGCGCGCGGCATTATTATTGCTGACACCAAATTTGAGTTTGGTGCCGCCCCAGGCAGCACCTCCCCAATTTTGATTGACGAGGTGCTAACGCCGGACAGTTCCCGCTTCTGGCCCGCAGACGACTATGCCCCCGGTCGTGAGCAGGACAGCTTCGACAAGCAGTACGTGCGCAACTACACAGAAGAACTGGTGGCGCGCGGCGAGTGGGACAAGCAGTACCCGGCGCCATCACTGCCCGATGAAGTGATTGAAAACACCCTGGCGCGGTATCGGCAGGCGCTGGAGCGTTTGACGGCCTAATCGCTGAAGCTGGGGAAGATGTCTTCCAAAGGGCTTCGCACGGCATGCCCACCGCGCTTCAAGACATGTGTGTAGATTTCAGTTGTTTCCAAGGACGCGTGCCCCAACTGTTGCTGGACCGTGCGAATATCCAGACCGTTTTCCAGCATGTGCGTTGCAAAAGAGTGTCGCAGGGTATGTGAACTGGCTGGCTTCTTGATGCCCGCAGCAATCACCGCTCGCCGCAATGCCTTCTGAAAGCTGGTTGGGTAAACGTGATGTCGGGAAGTCCGGCCAGAACGTGGATCTTCACTCAGCTTTGATGAGGGAAAGATGTATTGCCATGGCCACTCGCGCGCTGCATTGCGGTATTTTCTGGCCAGTGCGTTAGGCAAGTAGACCTCGCCATAACCACGTGCCAGATCAGCATGGTGAGTTTGACGCGTGCGGTCGAGTTGCAACCGGAGTGGACTTTGCAGTGATGGCGGCAAGGTCACGATTCTGTCTTTCGCACCCTTGGCGTCATGAATGTGGATGCACTGGTACTCGAAATCCAGGTCTTTCACGCGAAGCTTCAGCGCCTCCATGAGTCTTAGACCCGAGCCATAGAGGATGCCTGCAATCAGCTTGTTGATTCCCTCAAGTTCAAGCAGAACCGCTCGGATTTCATTCCGATCCAGCACGACCGGCAGCTTCTGGGGCTTTTTGGCGCGAACCGAACTGGTAATGTCACCCAGTGGCCGGTTTAATATATGGCGATAAAGAAACACGAGCGCCTGCAGCGCCTGGTTCTGCGTATTGGCGGCCACGTCCCGATT
>CAYGNA010000607.1:0-2392 GCA_964351065.1 uncultured Pseudomonadales bacterium | reverse complement strand
ATACTTGGAGATCGGCAGGAAAACGTGCTTAATTCTACTTAACCCCTCCAGGATGAAATTTCAGGTGAGGTAACCCTGGCACTAAAGGTAGCTCTCCTCACTGATGGTGTGCGAGTGCCAGAAGCGGCGCTGACCACCAATAACAGGGCGCACGATATTTACCTTCGGGGCAAGGAGGCGCTGCATCAACGTACGCGTGAAAGCCTTGCCCGGGCGATGACCTTATTCCGGACCGCGAGCCAGATAGATGCCGAGTATGCGCCGCCATTGTTGGGTATCGCAGACACTGCCTTGATTCTGGAAAACAATCATGCGGCGTTGTCGCTACAAGAGTCCTCGGAGATTGCCAAAGAAGCACTCGACAAGGCCGCTGCGCTGGACTTCAAGACATCGGACTACTACGCAACTCTCGGTTTGTACCATGCACACTGGACTGACTATGACGACACCCATGTGGCGAAGGCAGAAGAGGCTTTTCGCAGGGCGATTGAGCTAAATGAAAATAATGTCAGCGCATACATGTGGTACGCGTCACTGGTAGGTCGCAGTAAACCGGGCAACAACGACGAATTGGCGCTGGCGCTGGACGCCAAGGCGCTGGCGCTTGACCCCCTCAACCGGATTGCCAACGGTAATCGTACCCTCTCCCTGTCGCGCCTGGGACGACACGATGAGGTGATTACAGAGCTGAAAAGACTGGTGGAGTTTGACCCTGGCTATCTGGGCTACCGATCCCAACTGGGGGTTGCCTATGTACTGGTGTCGGACTTGGTGAACGCTGCGCGGCAGGTAGCTGGCATGTCACAAACTGATTCCCGGTATCCTGTGGTACCGTTCCTGATCCTGCAACACTTCGGTGACGCCCGGTTAAAGAGACAATTTTATGCGAATCTGCCAATCGATAATCCCAGTACTGAGAATTTCCACAGCCGGGAGTTCGCCGAGACAGCGACCCGGCCCGAGTTGATCGCCCGCGCGCAGGTTATTTTGTCCCAGCCGGACCCGGCGGGGGGCGGGGCGCCGCCGCTTTCACGACGGCTCGAACTGGGAGAACCCGGACTCGCGAAAGCGCTTCTTGAAAATATGTCGCTAACGTTCACGAAGAAGGATCTTCACTATACCTTCGTGGGCCCACTGGACGCGCAGACCAATATCTACTACCTCGCCGCCATCCATCGGCTGGGCGAAAAAGACCGTGTACCAGGATTTGCTGATTCGATTATTGCTGAACTTATGCCCAGGCGTCATACAGGTTTTGGCGGCAAGCAAGCAAATCTGGCCCTGTGCTATGCCATCCTTGGACGAAAAGAAGACGCCATCCGCGAGATTGAACATGCCTATGGTGCTGGCTGGCGCGGCATCTATGGTGTCGATTTCTCGATCCACCCGGCGCTGGTCGCGCTCGCCCAGGAACCGCGGGTGCAGGCAGTCAGGAAAAAAATCGACGCGGAACTCGGACAAGTCCGGGAACAGGTACTAACCCTGTTGCGTGAGGCGGGCGCCATAGGTGAGCCGTTGGGAGCAACCGGCGGTTCGTAGGTTGTACTTCGCTTTCAGATAAATGTGCCATCCTTTCCTGTGCCCGGCGCATAGGACCAAAGTCTTTGCCGAAAAAAGCAATAATCGGCACCGTTGCCAGCGCCAGAAATGCATAGAATTGCTATGGGAATACCTTGAGCAGCACCGTAAAGGCGTCTTCGGTGAGGCCAATTTCTTCGTAGGACTTGCTGATCAGCGAAGTGATATAGGGACCCCAGGCAATAAACGGAATCAAGATGCTGAGAGGCAACTATGCCTGACAAAACGTTATCAGTGGCGGGCTTGTAGTCGAAAGGCTCCAGGACTGACGCCGACCGAGCGCGAGAAGGAACGAATCAGCTGTTCCGGGCCAGCAAATCCGCAGTTGAGTGCGACGGCGTAGACCTTCATATCGGTTTCTATGAGCAATTTTTTCGCCTGCTCGATGCGAATCCCGGTGAGCACTCTGCTGACGCCCTGCTGCAGGTGCTGATCGAATACGTCGTATAGCCGGCGTCTCGATATTCCGGTCGCCCGCGTCACGTCGTCGACGTTCACCGATTCATCGCTATAGTGCTGACGCATGAAGCTCACGGCAGATCGGACGAACTCATCCTCAACAGCCAGTATATCGCTGCTGGCACGTATAATGACGCGCGTTGGCGGCACCAGAATCGGGTCTGGCGGTGAGGGCTCACCGTTCATGAGCCGATCCAGTAAAGCGGCGGCCTCATAGGCTTGTTGTCTTCGGTTGGTCTCGACGCTACTGAGTGGCAGTTCCAACGTCTCAACCAGTGTGGGGCTAATACCCAGACCGTCTATCGCGATGTCATCGGGATTTCTCAGGTTGGCAAGACCACAGGCCGCCTCGATG
>CAYGNA010000606.1:0-2393 GCA_964351065.1 uncultured Pseudomonadales bacterium | reverse complement strand
CGGTGGCCACTTCGTCGAGTGGTCGGCCGTAGGTTTCGAGAATATCGCGCGCGACCCGATGAATTTTTTCCGCCTCCTCATCCCAGTGAGTCCACAGGGGAGGCGGTGCCAGCAGACTGCAAAACTTCTCCCCTGGCTCGAGTGCAACGCCAACCTCGATAGGGTAGCCATGCGGACCAAAGCCGGAGGCTTCGATGTCGATAATAAACGGGCGTTCTACATTGGGCATGGGATTATCGCTTAGCGCAGCCAGGGTCTGGTTGAATATAACAAACTGGATGCAGCTTTGGTCAGGGTACTTTTCCCCTGATTTTCTCTGAAAGCCCGGCGTTTGGGCCTGGCGGGAGCTTCAGGCACTGTTCGCGCCCCCCGCAGTCTGTTAGTCAGCGCGAGTAACAATCATCCACCTCCCACCTGCTTCGCGAAAACAACGCTTGACGTATGGTGTAACAAAGTTATCTTAGAGGATTAAACGAAACTCCGGTTATTGCCAGCCACATGAGTGAAGAGCTATTCCAGGTTGTATTCGACGGTGCCATGACAGGTGAGTTTGACGAGCCAACCACGCGCGCCAAGATGGCCAGGCTATTTCGCCTTGATGAAAAGCGTGTTGCAAGACTATTCTCTGGCAAACCCCAGGTGATCAAAAAGAACATCACCGAAGCGGTTGCGATGGATTACATGATCAAACTCGCGGAAGCTGGTTGTGAATGTTATGTGCAAGAGATGCCGGATCCCGATGCAGCGGACTATGACGAAAAACGCAATCAGGGTGAGCGTCGTCAGCGTTTCAGGCGCGGTCCCCGGCCTGGCGCGATTGTACCTGACCGCCGACTCAGGATTCGACGTAAAACAGATCGTCGGGAGTTGCAGCGATTATTGGAGCACAAGCGAGAGTTGCCCCTATGCTATCGGTCCTATAACGCTGACGCTGCTGAGGACCAGTAGTGTCAAGGCCGCTAGTCTTGTTGTCCTATGGTCGAAGCGTTGTAGTACCCACGTAGTGTCTCGCAGACGCGTTCATGACCTGAACTGGTCAGGTGGCCGTCATTGACAAAGTAAAGCTCCTTTCCCTGCCCCAGCGGCCCTTTCGATAACGCTTCAAGCAAATCAATTGTTGGCAGATTCTCCGCGCGCGCCAGGCTCAATAGTTGCTCGCGCAGGTGCTGTTGGTAGATGCCAGACAGCGTCCCGGTGGTTTGCGTCGCGCTGGCGCCTGGCAGGATTACCAGCGTGAGTGGATTTTCTCCCTGCGCTCGAATCCGGTTCAGTACAGCACTAAATAGTGCCAGTTTTGGCTCAATCGCTTCGATGATGGCTGCCTCATTGACGTTCGCACGACCCAATCCAGCCTCCCGCAGCAGACGCATGATTTGTGAACGGGGAAACAGTGGTTGTGCGTCACCTCCAATCATGTCGGCCGTAATCTGGCCAGGGCCACCTGCTTTGAGCTCTGCTGGCACTGGCTGGTTCAAAATCACCAGTTCGCCCTGTTGGTTCAGGGCTGCTGACGGCTTGGCATAGGGTGCCTGAAATGGGAAATCCTCTCCGATGTCGATCAGGTCGTTGCCGAGATAGACAAACAGCAACTCTTCGGTCGATCGGGAGAGGAGGCGTGCAGTTGGTGCCCACAACATGACCTGATCTGGTGAGTACCCGGGAATGCCGCCGTTTACAAATGCCACATCGGTTGTTGTCCTGTTAAGGCAGGATACGAAGGTTTCGCTGTTGGCGACGCCTAATCCAAAAACAAAACTGTCGCCGAGAACAAGTACTCGCCGCCGAACGTTGTTCTGACCCACGTCGCTTTGACGAAAGCCACGCACATCCGTTGAGTAACTCGTCGTGTAGTCAAATGTTGTGTGGGTTCCGCTCCAGCCTGGTGTCAGCCGCCAGCCGAGGTCTGGGTCGTGCCTGATGAGTCCAGGAGCCATCTGCTCAGACTTGCTGATATGGTCGCTCAATAGTCCTAACCCCACCTCTGCTGTCAGGAACGCAATCGCGGTGCCCAGCAGGATGGAGAAAATTCTGAAAAACCAGATTCGACTTGAGGTTGGCACTTTTTGGAAAGGGCTGCTTCTTTACATTTCAGTCTAGCATGGCGATTTCAGACACTGCCGGGTTTTTGTTGGTGATAGTGGTTGAAAGTGTCGAATAAGCTTACACTTTGAACAGTATGTAGTTTTCCAGAATGTATAAAAGTCAATAAAAACAATGATATACAGTTTTTGGTGCATTTATTGCTGTAGAAAAGGAGAATCTTTCTAAACTGTGATTCAGTTCGCTTTTTTAGAGA
This sequence comes from uncultured Pseudomonadales bacterium, assembly GCA_964351065.1. GTDB lineage: Bacteria > Pseudomonadota > Gammaproteobacteria > Pseudomonadales > Azotimanducaceae > JANQJA01. The sequence continues at coordinate 97 of CAYGNA010000606.1, read as the reverse complement.
GTCAACTAACCTACAATTCGCTTACATACGTAAACAACCGATAAAGTCAGATGGGGAAGTCAGACACATGAGTTTACTTGAGGGACGTAAGCAACGG
>CAYGNA010000605.1:0-2406 GCA_964351065.1 uncultured Pseudomonadales bacterium | reverse complement strand
TGCCTACGTTTGTCGATGGTACGAGTGGTCACCTGTTTGTCCGACTCTACAACCTGGGTAATCTCCTGAATGACGACTGGGGTGTGGTTAACGATGCCCAATTCTTCACACCGCAGGTGGTCAATTCTTCGGTTAACGCTGGTGGACAGTATGTCTTCGAGCGGTTTACCGACAGAAGTGTGAACGATGTGATTGAATCTCGATCACTGTGGGAAGTTCGTGTCGGGCTTGAGCTTCGCTTCTAGGCGAACCATCAGTTCGATTCGATTTAGTGAAAGGGAGCCTCTGCGGCTCCCTTTTTCTTTCTGTAAGATAGAAAGCCAACCTCACTCGCAGTAGGGTGTTCGGAATGACGATGGGTGGTACAACATCATTGAGTTACCGGGGCCTCGAATGGTTTGATTGCCAGTTACCGGTTCGGGCAGAGACCTGGCCTCGGCAGCGGGACCTCTGGATTGGCCCTGATGATGATCAGGATGACCATGCACCAGGAATTGTTAATACCTATGCGCATGGAAAAATGTGGTTGTGGGGTGGACGCCGTATTTATTTTGTCAGTGATATCCACGCTGATGCAGACGCTTTTTTCCTTTCCCTGGTGGCGTGCGGCGGCATCGCCAAAACTGGCCCGGAAGATGAGGATTTTGAACTCACCACGGCCGGTCAAAACGCGCTCTTTATCATCGGTGGCGACTGTTTCGACAAGGGGCCGTTAAACCTTCGCTTGCTTGATGCGATTCATCAGTTGTATCAAAAAGGTGCTGAGATTGAATTGCTGGCAGGCAATCACGATATCAGGACCTACCTCGGCATTTTTTATGCAGAAAGCAAAACGCCGCTACAGGATCACCTGTTCGTCCGGATGGGTCGAAAAACGGTGCCCCTGCTGAAAGAAATTTATGACAGATTCATCAAAGGTTCCTACGAACAACTCAGTTTTGATGCGACTGATACGCCACTACATGCGATGCTCTTTCCTGCAGAATCATGGTATTCAACCTTTCCGGAAGTTGCTGCACCTTTTATCCAGCCTCAAAAACTGGCGAAGGAAGTACAGCGAATCCGCGAGAAGTCGCTGGAGTTTGAGGCTCGTGCGGCTGAGTTTGGCCTGACACTGGCGCAGGTATACGCTGCCGTACAGAAGTTCCGTGAACTCTTTTTTGATGAGGGTGGGCGCTACTTCTGGTTTTTTGATCGAATGAGACTGGCTTATCAACAAGGTAGTTACCTGTTCGTCCACGCCGGTGTAGACGATGTTGCTGCAGTAGCGATTCGGGATCATGGGATCGACTATTTGAATGCTGAATTCCGGCGAATGTTAAAAGAAGATCCTTTTGGCCTTTATCATGGCGTTCTTGGCAACATGTTCCGCACCAAGTATCGGGATATTGATTATCCGCTCACGCCATCAGGCGTCCAGGTGCTACACAGTGCTGCGATTTATGCAATCGTTCACGGACATCGAAACCTCTGTCAGGGCCAACGTATGGTTGTACGTGCGGGAATGCTCAATTTTGAGTGTGACGCATCAGTGGACTGCAACACGCGGGTGGTCGAAAATCTGTATGGTCCTGGTGGGGCATCGGTCGTGTTTTCAGAAACAGGGCGGGTTAGTGCCGTCAGTACGGATTATCCCTATATCAAATCGTTCCACCCAGGCGCCATTACGATTGCAGGTAGATAATGCGCATTGGGTCCAATCCCTGTCCCTGTAGCAGAAACCGCGTTCAAATGTTAAAAGTGCTGTAATCGTTGTAAAGCAACTGCGTCACGTAACTGCAACGTACCACTCGAGGATATCCAGATGGCAGGTAACAAAGGTAAGAAAGGCAAGTCAAAGCAAGATGTCCCGGCAACCAAAAAGAACCTGAGGACTTTTCAGTACCGAAATGTTGAGAGCACTGATGCCGTTTTCAATTATCTCGCGACCATTAATAAAGGCCTGAAGAACAGGCGACTAACCCTCGGCAACGATGACAATATGATCGATATGGTCATACCGGCGGATGTTGAACTGATCATATCTGCTACATCCCATAAGAAAAAAAGCCACCTTTCCCTGATCGTCAACTGGCGCAATCAAACTGCAACAGATACCGGCAAAGACGATAAGAAGCAGAAGAACAACAAAAAGAATGTCAAAAAGTCGACCCTGCCAGCCAGCACCAGTGGCGCGAAAGTAAAGAGCAACCCAAAAATTTCCAGGGTTTCACCAGCGGTGAGCAAGGTGACGTCAGGTAACACCGAGACGATCAGGGCAACGCATGAGTCGCAAGACGTAAAGGCGGCTTTGCCTGCCAAATCAGCCTCAGCAGCGAAAACAGCTGTCAAAACAAAGGCAGCACCCAAGGCAAAGACTGCGCCGAGGGCAAAGACTGCGCCCAGGGCAAAGGCGGCACCCAAGGC
>CAYGNA010000604.1:0-2409 GCA_964351065.1 uncultured Pseudomonadales bacterium | reverse complement strand
GGCATGGCGTGATGCAAACGCCAGCATCTACCTTAAGCGCGCAAGAAGAAGCTTTGCCGCTGGTGAATTGGGTACGGCAAGACAGAATACCTTTGCCGCTCTCACTTCCTACCCCGCCAACAGGGAGCTTCTCGGACTCTTGGTACAAATTGAGATTGCAGCTGGATCGTTCGGAGAAGCCGAAAAAGTTATCGTTCAAATGGAGAACGCCCACCCAGGCGCGCGGTTGGTCAGCATCCGAAAGGGAGATCTTGCAAAGGCAAAATCTGACTTTATTGGAGCACTGTCCAACTATGAAAAGGCATGGAACCTTAAACCCGGCGATCAATTAGGCATGGATTTGTTTCTCAGCTACCAAAAGGTTGGCGAAACGGTCAAAGCAAGAGAATTTCTTAATACGTGGCACAAGGAGATTCCGAACAGCGTAGTGGTCGTAGTCAATAAGGCACAAATGTTATCCGAAAGTGGTGATGGCGACGGGGCAATTGCATTGTATCGAGATCTCCTGAATCGCCAGCCCAATTCATGGGTCGCAATGAACAATCTTGCATGGCTTTACATCGATCAAGGGTCCTATGAGGAGGCGGTAGAGGTGAGCAAAATGGCGTATGAGGCCACACCTACATCAGGTTACATTACTGATACGTATGGATGGTCGCTGTTCAAATCCGGCAATCTGAAGGAAGCCAAGAAGATACTAGAATCCGCTACAAAGCTTACCAAGGAGCCTGAGATTCGCGCTCATTTGGAAGAGGTCGAACGTCAACTGAACGGGACAAAGTAGACAGACGGCCGACCTGTCGGGATTTTTTACACTAATTTTTTGTACTGTCGATTGTACATTTCGAGCAAATGGCCTTTACAATACTTATCATTGCCGACCAATCAGGGAGTTATAGACTTTTTTTGCCATTTTGCGTCCAAATTGGCACACAGAAAGTGCCGGTTTTTTTTACACTTTCCAGTTCTAGCACACCTGCAGCATTGAATTTTTTTGTGGAACTTGTTGATTTTAAAGAATATTTATAATATTGGCACGAGCCTTGCTATAATAAAGCCAACCGGAGCAAAAGCTCCTCAACCAAAGATAACAAACCGTGATTACGGAGAAGAAGATGCAAACTTCACTACTTACCAAACTAGCCGCAGCAACGACGCTGGTGTTTTCTTTTGCGACTGCCCAGGCTCTGCCAATTTCGGGCGAGGTTCAGTTCCTTGCAGAAGGGGTATTCATAGACGCTGATGACAATGCGACGAGCGATACGAGTCTTGTAACAGGCTTCGATTTTGTCAGACCTATTTTCGATGTAGCGTCACCTTATGATCCTTCCGCATTGCTCACTGGCGCATCTGGTGATATCTACAACATGTTGGTCGCTGGAGGCTCCAACCTGGGTCAGTGGTTCGCCGTTACTGACTTCAATCTTGTCGATATCCCGCCAAATCAGCTTCTCTGGGAGATTGCACCTGTCAAGGTTGGCGACCATCTTGGAACACTTGTCTTTGAAATCACAGGCGGCGGCGTTGTGGATGACGGAGGGGCGGGGTTCGATCTCGCTGGTTCAGGCATCTTCACTTTCAAATGTGACAACCAAGCTAACTGTGATCAGGCAGCCGGTGATGGCGGACTAAACCCACTTACTGATGCTTTTGAAGAGACAATCGGGTCATGGTCCATCTCGAACACGGGTAATGGTGACTTTATAGTCGGGTTCAATGTTCCTGCACCTGCAACTATCGGTTTGTTCGGTTTGGCATTGTTGGGGCTTAGTCTCGCCCGTAGGAACAAAAGCGCCTAATCGTAAAACTCAAACGACCAAAAACGCATCTTCAAGACAAAACCCGGTAAACTATGTTTACCGGGTTTTTTTGTGGGGTCTTGTTGAAATTGAGAGTTCTAACAGTTTTTGGTACGCGCCCTGAAGCCATCAAAATGGCGCCACTGGTGCTTGCCCTGAAGAAGCAACCCGGCATCGTCTCAGCCGTTTGCGTAACAGCACAGCATCGAACAATGCTGGATCAGGTCATGGAGCTTTTTGACATAACTCCCGACTTCGATTTGGATCTCATGCGCCCGTCTCAAACACTTAATCAGATTAGCGCACGCGTGCTGACAGACCTTGAGCCGGTACTCGACGAATTTGGTCCGGACCTGGTACTGGTTCACGGAGATACGAGCACAACCTTTGCAGCAAGCCTTTGTGCGTACCACAGAAAAATCAAGGTGGGGCATGTTGAAGCCGGGCTGCGTACAGGCAATATTTACTCACCCTACCCAGAGGAGGCAAACCGGAAACTCACCGGGGCAATCGCAGACCTCCACTTCGCTCCGACAGCCAAGGCCGCCGCGAACCTAGAAAGAGAGGGTGTGGCCAGCGGCAAGCTTTTCATGACAGGCAATACAGTCAT
>CAYGNA010000603.1:0-2420 GCA_964351065.1 uncultured Pseudomonadales bacterium | reverse complement strand
CCACGGGGCGCCTTCGATTACTTGGATTAGAGGAGGCCGGCATTGTAAACGAACTGCCCTGTCGTCACCAACATGCTTGCGTCTAGCTGTCAGGCGAGAGGTCGGTCGCAACCACCACCAGCTGGACCGAAGACCTGCCTCGATACACATTGATATCGGGCCGATAAGCCAGCCTTCGATATCGCCCCTCGAGCAGCCGGTCCTGGTTGAAGGCAATGGCATCAAACGCGACATCATCGTCCATCGGACGCACTGTTAGCTTGAGATGCCGCTCACCCACAATACGCTGGTCAATAATCTCGAACTCGGCATCAAACAGAGGCTCTTCAAAACCCTGCCCCCAGGGCGCGGCATTTTCTAGTTCGCGCACCAGCGCCAGCGTCAGGCGCTCACCCGGTTCCCCATCAGAAACCACGCGATGCTCAAGGTCTGAGGGCATTAGCCAGCGCCTCGCCTCTTCATCAAACGCCGTGGAAAACTCATCGAACCGATCTCGCGCCAGGGTCAGTCCCGCCGCCATGGCGTGACCACCAAATTTTGTCACCAGCCCCGGGTTGCGGGTTGCAATGTTATCCAGCGCATCACGAATGTGAAAACCGGCAATTGAACGTGCCGATCCCTTGAGCTCCCCTTCGCCAGAAATTGCAAAAGCGATAACAGGCCGGTGATACCGGTCTTTGACGCGAGCGGCCACAATACCAACCACACCCTGGTGCCAGTCGGGTTCGAACAAACAAAGTCCGGTTCTGTCTCGCCCACGCACACGTTCTGCCTGCTCTACAGCTGCCATAGCCTGTTCTTTCATATCACCTTCTATTTCGCGACGCTCCCTGTTGAGCGCGTCAAGGCGAGCCGCATACTCCCGCGCCCGCGTTTCATCGTTGGTCAAGAGACATTCAATGCCCAGCGACATGTCCTCCAGCCGACCTGCTGCATTCAATCGTGGCGCAACGCCAAAGGCCAGGTCTCGCGCCAGCACTTCCACCGGGGATGTACCCGAAATCTCCAGCAAAGCCAGCAGACCAGGCCTGGCCCGACCACCGCGAATGCGCCGAATGCCCTCACTCACCAGTATCCGGTTGTTGCGATCAAGCCGCACGACATCAGCGATAGTGCCCAGTGCTACCAGATCGAGGTAGTCTGCAAGATTGGGTTCGACAATCTTCTTGAGACGAAACCAGTTAGCTGCCCTCAACACCACACGCAATGCAGATAGCAGGTAAAACGCGACACCAACACCGGCCAGATGCTTGCTACCAAACTCACAGCCAGGTTGATTCGGGTTCACTATCGCATTGGCGGCGGGCAGCATCTCACCCGCCAGGTGATGGTCGGTAACCAGCACATCAATACCATGCGCCCTCGCATAACTGACGCCTTCAATGCTGGAGATACCGTTATCCACCGTGACGATCAATGCGGGCTCACTGCGCCTCGCCACATCAACAATTTCCGGGGTCAGGCCATAACCGTACTCAAAGCGGTTCGGCACCAGGTAGCCAACGTCACGCGCCCCCATGGCTCGAAGACCGCTGATCATCAATGCGCAACTGGTCGCGCCATCTGCATCGAAATCGCCAACAACCAGAATTTTCCTGTCATGCGCGACCGCGTCTCCCAGCAGTTCTGCAGCCACCGAGAGACCTTTTAGTTGGGTGGGCGGCAAAAGGTGTGGGAGGCTGTGATCAACCTCAGCAGCATCTGTGACGCCGCGCGCAGCAAACAACCGCCCAAGCAGGGGTGACATACCGGGGAGTGAATGGTCAGCTTGCCTGCGAATGAGTCGCCGCATACTTTATGGGTAGTTTCCTAGAACGATTCGACGCGGATCCGTGAAACAGCGCCATCAACTTCTGGCAGTGCCTGAAGCTCAGCGAGTGCAATATCGAGTTCGGCTTCCAGCACCTCATCAGTCACAATCACAATGGGCGTCAGCGCCTTTCGATCATCTTTCTGGATCAGCGATTCGATACTGATATTGTGCTGCCCGAGCACTGATGAGATTCGGGCCAGCACACCGGCTTTGTCCTGCACACTGAGGCGCAGGTAAAACGGACAACGGGTCTGACTGATATCCAGTATGGGCGCAGCCTTGATGGCCTCCGCGCGAAAACCCAGGTTGGCGATGCCGCTGGTGTCTCGCACCACGTCAATAATGTCACCCACAACCGACGATGCAGTAGGTCCGGCACCGGCGCCAGCGCCGTAATACATGGTAAGACCCGCGGCATCACTGCCAACAAGCACCGCATTCATCACGCCATTAACCTGTGCCAGCATGGACTCCTTGTCAATGAGGGTCGGATGCACCCGCAACTCGATCCCGTCCTCGCGGCGCCTGGTGATTCCGAGATGCTTGATACGATAACCTAGCTCATCGGCATAACGAATATCTGCCGGTGTGACCTGAGATATGCCCT
>CAYGNA010000602.1:0-2421 GCA_964351065.1 uncultured Pseudomonadales bacterium | reverse complement strand
CACCCGCCCAAATCCCTGTCGAGTGGCGGTGCGCCTTTTATCGCCTTGATCACCCAGGTATCGAGTGCTGCGTCGGTATTGTAATAGATGACTTCACCACCCAGATTGGTGAAGTGGCTGAGCAGTTGCAGGGGGTCGCTGTTTTGCTCTTTGATGCGCTCCAGTTGGGTTGTGAGATCACCGCTTGGCAGTACGTAGAAAATCCCTATGGCTTGTGCCGAATAGACAAGAGCAGGCTGGTCCGCGCGAAGATAGAGTGACCATGGTCCATCACGGACAACTGGCTCCCACGACTCTGGTACATGGACCCGTTTCCCGACTGCGAACCGTTTATAAACCCCGGTATTGTTCCACTGTCGATAATCTGGGCCGATACCGGTGATCTGCAACAATCCTTCCAGTTCCAGTTCATTGTCGTTGAGCATGAGGGTCGTTGGTCGCGCAACCGCCTGGTTGAACCTGTCCTGAGCCACGCCACCCGCTGTAATCAGGTAACCCGGGCCACCGGAATAGATCTCAGGTGAACCATCAGGACCGTGACCGAGTCGAACAAAATAGTCGGAAGGTTTTTGTTCAATCCAGCGTGCAGTTTGATCCGGCAGGCGATAACGGGTGAAAGGTACCCAGAGTGCCTGATGCTGACCCGTCCGAATTTTTATAGATTGTCCGTCCGAATCGCGCAAGCTCATCCAGGCTTTGATCATTGCCGTGTGATAGTCGCCATCGAGATCCGTGTCCCTCGCCCGGACAGGTTGCCGGCGATACGGCGGAAATCGTCGTAGCTGCAGGCTGCCAACGGCATATTCCCAGTTGGCCCTGTCCAGAATTCGGGTTGCCGCGGCACGCACCGGTTCATCTGCGAATGACTGAAGATTGAGAAGCGCCGTCAGGGTATAGCCAATATAGGGGCGGGAATTGTATTCATGGAAACCTGCTCGCTCCATGTGGCCGAGGTATTCCAGCAGGAACGACGCCAGCCCATTCACCTGGTTATCAAATTGCGGATCATCATCACCGTGTAACTGTAACCAGCGATTCTTCAGATAGCGGGAACCTTCGGTCATCAGTATGTGGTTCTCGGTATCTCGCAGGGGTAGGCCAAGTAAACGTGGCGTGTACACAATGGGGGTGCCGCCTTGTTCCGTCATCAGCACATTGACAATGTGATCGACGGTGGCTGGGTACAGAACATCGGGTGAATCACCAAAGGAGTAGAGGAGCAAACACAGCCCCGCAAGCGTAAAGTCATAGTCACCATCAGGGTGAAAAGGACCCGTGGACCCGACTGTCCCGCGCACATGGGCGGCTTGAAGGTAATCGTTGACCGCATCGATGTCCCTGCCCAGCGCAAGTTTGGCCGTGAGTACCCGTGGCATATTCACCTTGCCCTCCGCCTGCCAGTCCAGAAACTCGCGCTTTGCCCATTCGCTAACGAGGGACTGTGTTAGCGCAGAGTGAGGGCGGGTCGGGTCGGTTCTCGCTGACGGGATTTCGATGTTTCCCTGACCGGGGTCGACGTCACCATGTGTCGTGACGCTGGCAGTTGCCATGAGGTACCAAAGCACGGCATACAGCATTGCGACAAGAAGCACCAAAGCGAGCGCGGCAGCAAGGAGCAAGCCTCGCCATGAACGCCTCGATACCATTGATTGACCATAAGTTGCCAACATTTACTACCAAGTTCAGGAGATGAGATCGATTGTACCTGTGGCTCTTGCTGGATAGTATCGCTGGAGTTGTCCGCCGCTGTGAAAGTATATGAACTTGCCAGAAATAAAACCCTGCCGAAAAATCCATGGCATCTCTGCATTGCTGCTGCCATTCAACAATGACCTCAGCGTGGATTGGACAGGTTTTGAAGCAATTCTTGGCCAAACACTGGATGCGGGGCTTGTGCCAGCTGTCAACATGGACACGGGTTCAACGCAGTTTATTGGTGAAGCTGACCGTGCAGAGGTGCTCAGAATAACAGCAGGTAGTTGTGATGAGTTCGTGGCAGGGTGTTTCGTCGCAGATGTCCAGGGGGCCGGGTTCGATCGTCAGCAATACAAAATTGAAATCGACCGGGTTAGCAGTGCAGGTGGTTTGCCAATTGTGTTTCCATCCTGGGGATTAAACAGTTTGCCAGATGCTGAACTGGTGCCTGCCCTCCAGTCCGTGACGAATAACTGTGATGCGTTTTTGGGATTCGAGCTAGGTGCCCAGTTTGTGCCTTATGGAAAGATTTACACACTGGAGACCTACGCTGAACTGATGTCGTTATCCCGCTGTGTGGGTGCAAAACATTCTTCACTCTCCCGGGAATTGGAGTGGCAGCGTCTGGCCCTGCGCAACCAGCAGCGCGCCGACTTCAAGGTATACACGGGGAACGATCTTGCCATAGACATGGTCATGTGGGGCTCGGATTACCTGCTGGGTTTG
>CAYGNA010000601.1:0-2424 GCA_964351065.1 uncultured Pseudomonadales bacterium | reverse complement strand
ACACAGCGCTGGAAGTACCACTGACCACGCTCTACCTCGGACGGTTTCTCCAAGGCAACAACACGCGCGCCACGCGGATTCAGATGCTCCATGAAACGTTTGATCGTCCCTCCCTTACCTGCAGCATCACGCCCCTCGAACAGGATTACCACCTTTTGCCCGTTTTCTTTTACCCATGCCTGCAACTTCAGAAGTTCGACCTGAAGCTGGAACTTTTGCTTCTCGTAGCTCTTGCGCGAAAGCAGGTTACGATAAGGATAGCCACCACTCCGCCAATCATTTGCCAGTTCTTCATCCGGATGTTTCGAACTCTTTGTTGTCAATACTGGATGCCTTATCAACTCTGCTCGCAGTACTGCCGCTTCGTCGGGAGAAGCTTCATCGAGAATCACAGCAAGGGCTTTGCTCAGCGAATCTATGTCACCGGGCTCGATAGTTGATAACACTCCTTGCAATAGCGCGACTTTAGCGTCATGGGCAGCGTCAACCGCCTGGTCTACGGTGAATTCCTCAATCCCTGTCTGTGTCAGTTTTGGTGGAACATCGCCTGCTGAAACTGCCCTTGGAGATGCTTTGCGCCGTCGTGTCGCCACCCCCGTGCTACGAGCTTTTGCGGTAGTGCCTGCTTTTTTAACTGGCCGTTTCATCGTTCCTTGCCTCGCTTGATACTTAAATTACTGTAGTGAGATCCTTGGCAGACATGGTTTGAACGTCATCGAGCAAACAAGTCTGGCCGGGATGGATAGCAGAATCGCATTTTTGCAATCACAGCAGAGAAACGCCGACGGACACGCGCATTCCCGACCAAACATGTCTCTTTCCATCCTCGCCACATGACTCGCCCCGTGTCCCATTGTCACTGCAGCAGGTTCTTTGTGGCTTGAATGCTAGCCGAAGATGCGAGTCATTCACATTGGCCTTTGGTCCAATAGACATGCACGTCAATACCTGACTGATTTACGGTGATGTGAGCAGTGTTACACAGAGCTAGATGACGTGGCCTGTCTCGACCCCGTTTCGCCCTTTCTGTTTTGCCGTGTACAAAGCCTGTTCGGCCCGCTCCAGCAAGGTGGATTCACTATCGGGAGCATACTCGGCGACACCCAGGCTGATCGTGAGGCTGATGTCGTTCACCAGTTCCATACGCTCAACGGCAATCCGTAATCTTTCGCAAAAAAACGCTGCTTCAGCCTGCCGGGTATTGCTGAGCAAGATGGCAAATTTCTCAGCACCCAGGCGAACTGCGGTATCGATCTTGCGTATAGTTCGGCTGAGTTCGGCACTGAGCAACTTCAGTACCGCATCGCCAACCAGGTGTCCCTGCTGGTCGTTGATCTTTGTGAAGAAGTCGATATCCAGTATCACCAACGAGAACGGCGCTGCGCCATAACGCCTGATTCTCTCCAGTTCCTCGTCCATTCTGATCAGTAACAGGCGCCTGTTACCCAGTCCCGTCAGCGCGTCGGTGATTGACAGATGCTCCAGACTTCTGGCTTTGTCTTCCAGCATATCCACCAGTTCATGCAACTCCGAAGAATGGTTTTTCAGGATATTGATCCACGCACCGTAGGCATAGCTGATGAGTTCGCTCTGCGAGATGACGCCGACCATTTGGCCGCTCTCGTCGACCACTATGGCTCGCTTGATACGGTGTTGTTTGAGCTGCAGCATGGCATCGTTGATCGAAGCACTGCGCGGGGAGATGATAACTGGCGTTGCCATGTATTCCGAAAGGGGTTTGCTCGCATCGTCACGGGAAGAGATAACTCTGAACACATCTTTGGCGGTCACGATGCCGATAGGTTTTCCCTCATCGACCACGATAATCGCGTCCTCGGCCTTGCGGAAATGATGCATGACATCTTCTAGTATCCAGTCTGCTGTGAACATGACGGGCTCGCTTCTGATAATCATGTCTCCTATCTTCTTTTTATCCAGCAACAGGGATGGATCGATAGAGGAGAGGATATCGGTGCGTGTTACGATGCCGATGAGGCTGTCACCGGCGTCCACGACGCCCAGGTGGGAGGAACCAGTGCTCTCCAGGCGCTCCAGCACAACCAGAAGCTTCTCTGTCTCGGAAACACAGTCCAGCCTCCTGATCGGGAGGTCGGAAAGCAGGATGGTGTCGTCACCTCCGCCGTGGATATAGTTGAGGAGGTCTTCCACTGTGTAGATGTGGCGTTTCTCCTCGATTTCGAGCAGGACGCTGCTGACCTTGTTCTTTTCCATCAGCACGGCGGCATCCCGTACGCTAATGCCGGGATCACTGCGAAGAACGGATTTCTGGGCGAGAGAACCTATATCGGGAAAGGCTGCTTGTTTCATGAGCCCTTCTTGTGTCTGTCCGTTCGTCCTGATGAGGTCTCTTCGAGTTTCAGGACTGCCTGCTTGTAACGCTCGAATTTGCGCACGAAGTCAGCG
>CAYGNA010000600.1:0-2443 GCA_964351065.1 uncultured Pseudomonadales bacterium | reverse complement strand
CACGCGAAGCGTCTCTGCCATTCTTGCCCCCTTCAAGCAGGCGCCAGTCAGACGCCGTAAACTCGCGCCGCCGTGCCATAAAAGAGCGCGTGCTGTTCGTCTGCGCTGAAATCGCTGACGATTTTCTTCAGTGCGTTAAACAGCACATGATAAGAAACTGACAGGCGATCCACCGGGAAATTGCTTTCCATCATGCAGCGGTCGACACCAAAACATTCGATGGCATGCAGGTAATACCGACGGTGAGCCGCGACGATCTCGTCAGAAGTTGCCGGCGATGCTCGCTCGTGCCAGCCGAAACCATTGTCGGGCATGGCAAGCCCACCCAGCTTCAGGACAACATTGTCACAGCTAGCCAGCGCTGCCATATCTTTCGACCAGGTTACAAAAATCTCGTCCTGCCGACCGGCAAACTCGCCAACCCCCAGTGGGGTGCTGAAATGATCCAGGATCATTTGCGTCTCGGGAGCCGCTTCAGCCAGCGCCTGAAACGAGTTCAGCTGGTAGTGATACTGCCAGGTATCATAAGTCAGCCCCATATGGCCCAACATCCTGACACCCTCGCGAAACCTTTCATCCTCGTACAGGCCAGCGGGAGAGCGGGCAGCAAACACGCTGAATCCCGCAGTATTTTCGACCCTGGCTCCCGCATGGCGAATGCCTCGAAACAGCCCCTGCCCTGCAGCCCGGTGCGCTTCCAATACAGGCACTACATCCTTGCCAAGACGCAGATCTGCCCGGGCGACAATACCCGCGATAAGAGGCCCGTCTATCTCCGCCGAACGCTGCGCCTGGGCCACAACAAATTCTGTCTCACCCACCGGTTTGAGGTGGTCCGGCCCTTCTTTTCTGTACTCTGAACCACACTCGACAAATACTGTCTTGACGACATTATGCCGTGCCGTATCCGCTTTAAGTTCCTCGGCATGGTAGTGAACCAGCCCCGGGTGATGCCAGAGGTGGTGGTGTGGGTCAATAATTGGCATCTCCGGTAGCAGGATGTCTTCCTGCACCTGATCCAGCCACGCCTCGCTTCCAATTTCCATGTCGCCTACTCCTTAGTTCGTATTACCCGAGATCACCTGCGCCTGGTCCAGTGGCACATAAAAATACGAGCCCGGCCTGAAATCGTAGCCAAGGTCTCCACACAACCTGCGCTGTCGGGCACTGCACTGCTGCAGCACCTCTGCAGGCACCTCGGAATCATAGGTGCGAACCCAGAGTTGGCAATAGTTGTACAGCAGGATCTTGCGCGAGTTTGCCGACAGGTTTTTGGCAGGGCCATGCCATAGCGAATGGGTAAAAATTATTGCATCACCCGCCCGCGCTTTCAGCTGTACGGCGCCTTTTGAATAGGGCGTTACCACCTTGTCACCACCAAACGGAATCTGGTGCACGTGGCTACCCGGGAAAACGGTGAAATTACCGCTGTCCTCTTCCAACGTGTCGGTCAGCAGGTACATCACCTTGACCGCAATCGGCGGCGCGTCTGCTGCAACCCTTGTCATCCGCAGCGACTCACCACCGTCGGTGTGAGTATAGCCAGGAAACTTGTCGGTCGGGGGCCGAACAATAGCCTGGGTCATGCTTAGCATGATGTTTGGCCCCATGAGATCGACAATGTAGTCAAAAATCAGCGGCCGATCGATCAGGTCAATAAACGCCTGGCTGTAGGGCAGAAGCTCGCGCCGATCCATAAATCCGCCAGGGTCAAGGCTGCGGGCATGCTCCATCCAGCTGTAATGCCCAATGTTGAATTCAGGGTTGTTGTCGGGTTCATACCCGGGTAGCCCTCTCACGCGGTCAAGCTCGGCGCTAAAAAAAGCGACTTCATCCGGTGTCATGACGCCAGGCAGGTGAAGGTAACCATCTGCCTGCCATTGCCGGTGTGCTGTGTTGTCCAACTTCTCCATCAGGTCTCCCTCCTTTGGATCACTACGGGCCCAGGTCCTCCAGTATAAATGCAGCGCCTTTCTCCGCAATCATGACCGTCGGCGCGTTGGTATTGCCTGAGGTAATGGTTGGCATGATTGACGCATCGATAACGCGCAGATTGGTGATGCCCCGCACCTTCAACCGGTCGTCTACCACAGCCATGGGGTCAGCGCCCATTTTGCAGGTACCTACAGGGTGGAATATGGTGGTGCCAAGATCGCCCGCGGCCTGCCGCAGGGAGGTATCGTCCACCACATCGGGGCCAGGTTTCCATTCAACCGGTTTAAACGGTTTCAGGGCATCCGCCGCCATTATTCGCCGGGTAAACTTCAGCCCATCAATTGCTACCTGTTGATCATCCGCTGTCGAGAGATAGTTGGGGGCAATGGCGGGATAGGCTGCAGGATCGTTACTCTTGATTCGCACACTGCCCCGGCTACCAGGCCGAAGATTGCAGACCGAGGGCGTAATCGCGTTAAAGGTATGTAGCGGTTCACCAAACTTGTCC
>CAYGNA010000599.1:0-2443 GCA_964351065.1 uncultured Pseudomonadales bacterium | reverse complement strand
GGAAGAGGGCGTTAACATCCTTACCAATGCAATGGCGGAATCGGTAGTCGTGGAAGGTGACAAGAAATTCCTGGTTGTCCGGCACAAGGATAGCGGGGAAACCGAGTCTCTCGCCTTCGACCACTTGCTGGTTGCCGTGGGTCGCAAAGCCAACGTCAAAGGTTTTGGCCTTGAAGAACTGGGTGTTGAGATCAGTGACCGCGGTACAGTCAAGGTTGACGAGTACCTCAGAACCAATTTTCCGAACATCTTTGCTGTGGGTGATGTCGCGGGTCCGTATCAGTTTACCCATACTGCATCACACATGGCCTGGTATGCAGCGGTCAACGCGCTCTTTGGCTCTTTTTGGAAATTCAGCGTGGATTACTCAGTCATTCCCTGGTCGACATTTTGTTCGCCTGAGGTGGCGCGGGTTGGCATCAACGAAACAGAAGCGAGGGACGCTGGTATCGACTTTGAGGTAACTACCTTTGACGTTGCGGAATTAGATCGAGCGCTGGCTGATGAAGAAGGCCACGGGATCGTCAAGGTCATTACAGCGCGTGGTAAAGACAAGATCCTGGGTGTCACGATTGCCGCAGATCATGCCGGTGACCTGATTGCCGAGTTTGTCCTTGCCATGAAGCATGATCTTGGTCTCGGCAAGATCATGGGTACCATTCACATATACCCAACGTTGGCTGAGATGAACAAGTTTGCCGCCAGCGAGTGGCGAAAGGCGCACAAGCCGGATGCACTGCTCGAGTGGGTCGGTCGATTCCACAGCTGGCGGCGAGGAGATGGTTTTGTGCCAGTGCCTGCCGTCCAGCAGGCGCAGCACGACGAGGTTTGACAACAACGAGAGCAGAATGCAGGACACCACCATGCAGGACACCACCATGCTGGACATCCTAAAACGCAACAGAGCAGTGTAGTTTGCGGGAGTGCTGCGCCGCTCCCGTCGAATTGTCGACAGCAAATTATACCTGCCGCAGGCGCTCCACCAGCAGGTCTATCTCTGCCTCTGTCAGCGGTGCTGGCAGAGGCAGCCTTGCCGTCGTACCAATGGCGATTTTCATTTGAAGCAGATAGCGCCGGCAGTGCTTGCAGATGATCAGGTGAAGTCGTAGCCACAGGCGATGGGTGAGCGCCTGGTTGCCCTCAATTGCTTCACTTGCACTTTCGCATACCTGTTTGCACGTCAACATATTCAATCAGCCTTGCAGTCGCCGGTGTCCTGGAAATGTTCTATGGCGCCAAAGAGGCGGGTTCGTCCCCGGTGCAGGAGCACACGGACGTTAGACTCACTGACTTCAAGGATGTTACAGATTTCCACCAGCGAAAAGCCTTCCTGCTCGCGTAGCCGTAAGGTTGCTCCCTGCATTTCAGGCAGACTATCAATCACCCGCTGCATACAGTTGGCAAGCTCTTCGCTGGTGAGTAACGCTTCTGGTGAAGCTGCACCCCAGTCAGTGGGCTCCTGACCAGCTAACCAGTGGCCGCTGCTGTCAAAACGGGCTGCAAGATCAGGATCGTCGTTGGTCAGAGTCTCCAGCGATATGCTGCGGTTTTCCTTGCGCAGTCGGGTTTTGGCCTCGTTGGCGACGATACGCAATACCCATGTTTTCAGGCTGCTGCGCTTCTCAAAGCCGGGCAGGGCACGCATGACAGAGAACCAGGTTTCCTGGACCACCTCGTCCGCGATGGTGTCACCGACGATGCCGCGGGCCAACTGAAGCATTGCAGGCTGAAACCTTGTGATGGCAGCGCGAAAAGCCGCTTCCTCCTTGTTGATGAGGCCCTCGATCAGGGTTTGCTCGTCCTGGTACATCAAGTTACTCAGTCTGGGTTCCTGTCACAATCTGCATGGCAAAGTCCAACTGCTCTTTGCGCAGCGCACGCTGCGCCTCAATACCGTCATTGCTGATGAGTAGCGTTGTGTCGTTCTTGAGAGTATATGCTGGCCAGGCGGGTAGCGATCCGCCCGAGGGTACGCCCGATTTGGCAAAATTGACCCAGTAGTTGTGCATGGTGTTAGCCACTTTGCGGTCTGCACCCGTAAAGAGAAAGCGAGACATGGGCATCGCATCCAGCGTGTTGAAAACGAGGATGACATCCGCACCGTGATTGGCACCTTTTACTTCGCCCCGTGCGCGTTCGCGAACAAAATCCAGGTGATAGACGTAAACAGGTTGTTGTGCGGCCTGGGTACGAGCCACAAACCGTGCTGGTGCAACAAAAGAAACGTCTCCGAATAACAATTCGGCCATAAACGTTTCATCACTGCCTGCCTGCCCGGCATAAACTTCTCGTGCCCGTGCCCGCAACGGCCCAAGGCGGTCGAGGAAGGCTGTCGCCGGCGTCTGAAAAGCGCTAAGCACGCTGGCCTCATAACTGTTGGCTCCAATAATCATGGGTACCGAATTGATGGCGCCGGTAAGAAACGCGGTTCCCATGGGTTGGG
>CAYGNA010000598.1:0-2447 GCA_964351065.1 uncultured Pseudomonadales bacterium | reverse complement strand
CTTCCCGAACTGCCTCTCGCACCTGCGCCGGTACAGGCTGAGCAGGATCAAGATCGGCTTCCAGCGGCTTAACCGTCTCGTTCAGAAAAGAGAGCATCAAATCCCGGCTGGCTTGAAGGGAAGCTGGCAATGCGTCAGGCATAGTAGGCACCTTGTCGTTGAGAGTGGCTCATAAAAACACCTTGCTGATAGTGGCGCAAGTTCGCTTGTGTATGGTGTCAGGTGCCTTTGGTCTCGCGCAGTTGCAGGCAGGTGTAGGCAGGCATAGATAGCACAACCAGCTATAACCAGGCTGCGGTATCACTGCCGAGTGACGGCGACGGCAACTTCCAACCCGCTGGTGTTTCCGCCATGCCCAGAACCGGACCGAGGTGCCGCAATCGCCCATGAGCCGTTTCCGTTTCGAGTGAGATTTGATCAATCACCGCCGCCGGAATATCAAGACCTGCCGGTGCATTGTCAGCACGGCGCTGACGCTGCAAGAGCATGCCAGATTGACACAGGGAAGCCTGCACATGGTATGAACCACCAACGCGTGCGCGTAATCCCAGTGCCAGCAACGTGCCGTAGGCCGCAATATACCCCGTGAGGTAATCACATGCCGCCGCGGGCAGCAAGGTCGGTCGCTCACCCCCATGCTCAGCCGCAACGCCGGTGACAGTCTGGGCGAGTTGTTCCCACCCTGCCCGCTCGCCAAACGGACCGCCAAATCCATAACAGTTCATCGACGTGTAGACAATGCCAGGCCGCAGCGCTGCCATGCGTTCCGGCGACAATCCCCGCCGCGCCATTGCGCCGGGCCGATAGCCCTGGGAAAACACATCCGCACCGCGTACCAGCGCAAGCAACTGGTCGGCCTCGTCTGATTTGTCGAGATCCAGAAAGCAGGAACGTTTGCCATGGCTGGTATCCATCACAAACAGTTCACTTTGCGGCAGATGTGGCGCCGTCACCATCAGCACATCAGCCCCATGTTCCGCCAGTGTGCGGGCACAGGTTGGGCCTGCCAGTATGCGGGTGAGATCCAGTACACGCAGGGCACCCAGCGGTCGGTTACTGACCGGCAAAGGTTCTGGTGGGCTATCGCCCAGCTTCGTAATTTCGAGCACTGGCCGGGATGACAGCCACTTGCCCTGCGGGTGGGCGAGCCACTCCTCGCGGCTGCGAACCATAGCGCCACAACCATTAACCGCAGCAATCGCCTCCTCAAGCGCGAGTGCATCCCACTCAGCAACGGCTGCGACCACCGGGTCAAGATCATAATCACAGCCAAGCACCCCGAGAATACGCTCGGCCAGGTGCGGCAAACCCATATGAGGCAGAAAGTAGCGACCATCCCGCGTGGGATGCGGTGTTGAAATTCTTTGACGAGCGCGCTGACCTGCCCAACTCTGTGAGGTTTGTTCTGACCCTGTCGCCAGATACTGATAACTGCGGAGCGCAGCTGCCGCATGAGAAACATCAATAGTCAGTGCCTGACGGCGCCCGGTGGACATCTCCCAGATATCGTTGACCGCAACACCGATAGCAGTTAGTACGTCTGCGGCAGTTTCGCCCAGTGCAAACCGAGTGGGCAGTACAGGGTCTGAACCCGTGCGGCTAATTTCTTCCGTGGGTACGGGCCCACGGCGAATCTGCAACAGTTCTTCGAATGCGTCCATGATCATGCCTCACCTACTGTGAGGTACGATCATGCCGATTTTGTGTGGAAGTTGCACTGCCCCTGCAGCAGGCAAGGGGCAAGTGAAAACGCATCTAGTGCGAGAGGAACTCCGTACGCATGCCCCTGTCCTGCTTGAAGACGCCACCCAGGGCAGTCGTCTGTGTATGAGAGCCCGCGTCCATAACCCCACGAGCCTTGACACAGTAATGCATGGCATCAATATGGATGGCAACGTCGTCCGTGTCCAGCAACGTTTGCAGAGCCACAAGTATTTGTTGGGTAAGACGCTCCTGCACCTGTGGCCGTTGGGCGAAGAACCTGACAATCCGGTTAATCTTCGACAGACCGATGATCCCTCCTTTCGGGACATAGGCAACACTGGCTTTGCCGTCAATGGTCACAAAGTGATGTTCGCAGGTACTAATCACGCTGATGTCACTGATCTTTACCAGTTCGTCCGCACCCATCTTGTTATCGATAACCGATATTTTTGGGAAAGTGCCGTAATTAAGGCCACTGAAAATCTCGTCCACATACATTTTGGCAATGCGGTGTGGCGTTTCAATAAGACTATCGTCAGTCAGATCCAGTCCGAGCGCTACAGCTACCTCGGTCATTGCCGATTTGATCTTGTTGTACTTTTCGTCGCGCGAAAGGTGATTCTCGACCATCGGTGTCTCCAGGCCTTTTTCGACCAGAGCCCGTCGAACCGCTTGTGCTTCGACAGAAAGATGCGTTGAGAACGCCAGTGCCTCCGTAACAGAATTGGCCAGTGCATTCATGG
>CAYGNA010000597.1:0-2453 GCA_964351065.1 uncultured Pseudomonadales bacterium | reverse complement strand
GTGCTTGCTGTGGCTGGCAATAAACATTGCTAATGCTTAACCTCCTGTTTTCGCAGGTCTGTTTGCCCGACGCTGATTTGGGTCCGGTGGTGGTGTGGTATTTGCTTGTTAATAGAGCGAACAATCGCGCACTTTACGTAAAGGAATGAGTTTATGAGTTCAGCCCTTCTGCAACCACTGGATGGCTACAAGCTGGCGCCTGAGTATTATTACGACCCTGCCTGGTTCGACCGCGAGCAGCGTGAACTATTTGGCACCAACTGGACGTTCGTCGGGTTTGAGCATGAGATCCCCAATCCCGGTGATTACCTGGTTGCCGATGTGGGCTACCAGCCGGTCATGGTCACACGTGATCTAAACGGGGACTTGCACGCGCTTCATAACGTGTGCCGGCACAGGGGCATCAAGATGATGTCTGGTTGCGGCAATGCCAAGGTCATCTCCTGTCCTTACCACGCGTGGCGTTACGCACTGGACGGCAAGCTTGAACACGTACCACAGAAGAGAGAGCAGTTCCCTGCGATGCAACTGGAGGACTGGGGCATGTTCAAGGCTGGGCTGGGTGTCTGGGATGGTCTGATTTTTGTGCATGCCGAGCCGGATGCGCAGCCGCTCACAGAATGGCTGGGTGGCCTGACGACCCGGTTGGAACGTTTCAAACCGCAGCGTCTCGTTGAGATCTCCAAAGCTGATTTTCCCATGGGTGCCAACTGGAAGTTTTTTGTAGAAAACCACATTGACTGGCTGCACCTTTATTACCTTCATGCGACTTCACTCAAGGATTTTCATCACGACCTGGGTGAGCTAACCCAGTTTGGGCCGCACTGGACGAGTTTCGAGAAACCCAAACCTGGTCAGGAAGAAAAGGCAGAGGAACGCCGCGTGGGTCAGATTCCAATCCCGGGACTTTTACCCCAGGACAGCGATATTGGTGCCCACCTGATTTTCCCGAACCTGGCGCTCTTTACGAGCCCAACCACGTTTACAACGGTGATGGTGCGCCCAACCGGTCCTGAGAATTGCCGCGTTGAACTACGCGTGCAGGGCATGGAGGGGAGCAGTACTGAACGCATGGAAGATGATGATTTCAAGCAGGTGATGATCGAAGACACGTTGGCGGCAGAACAACTGCAGGCCGCGGTGCGTTCATCGCGTTACAGCATTGGTCCAATGGCCATGGAATGGGAAACACCAATCTCCTGTTTCCATGAGCACTATGTAAAAAGCCTGGGTGTTTCAGGTTGATTGATGGCTGAGCCCGTCGTTGAAGATCAATCGCTGGTACCCAGCCAGCGGCGACTGCAGCGACCACCGGATTTTACCGGGGGCAGGCTCAGTTCATTCAGGGCCGTCTTCCTGCGACATGGATTGCCGGGAGCGCTGCTTGGCCTGATCTGTTTGCTGTACCCTGATATGCGGTCCCTGTTGCTAAATGGCTCGGAAGCGTTCCTTGCTAACCCTGTTCGATACGTGACTACGGGCGTGGTAATTTTTGGTGGACTCACTGCCTATGCCTGGTACCTCGACAAAAAAATTGATCTGCCGCGCCTCGGCTGGATTGTCTACCTGCTCTGCTTATCAGCCTGGGAAGAGTGGGTGTTCCGGTTGGCATTGCCTTACTTTGCTGAACAGCAGGGCGTTGAGTTGCGTGTTGCCGTGGTCGTGAGCAGCCTTGCGTTTGGCGCGATTCACTACTTCACCCTGCGCTGGCGATGGCAATGGTGCCTTGGTGCATTTCTGGGAAGTTTGGCGCTAAGCCGTCAGATGGAACAGCATTTTGACCTCGCGTTAATTATTGGCATCCATTGGATTGCAACCTTCATCAACACCCCAAGATTGCCTGGCAGATCCCGCAACTCACTCGTCATCCCGACCGGAAGCCCGTAGGGCTGAAGCGGAGGGATCTCATTCTCTGGTGCCTTGAGATTTCTCCGTTCCACGGCTACGCCGTTCCAGTCGAAATGACGATTGTCCTGCTACGCCGTTCCAGTCGAAATGACGATTGTTCTGCTCCGGCTGAAAAAGATGCCGGTCAAGAACTTGCCCGTGGACATCTGCCCGCTCGATTGATAGCTTGTCTTACAGTTTCAACCCTGAAGGAAACTAATCATGGCAGAAGCCAGAATGGCGCATCCCGACCTGCGACATCCGTTTGTAAAAACGGCCGTTGCCTCGGGCGACGCCGCAACTGTGATATACAACAACGAGACCTATTCCGTTGAGTCGCCAATCCGCGATGGCGGGTTGTGGGTTTCACCGACCGACCTGACACGCATCACCGGTTTTGAGCTTAAGCCGGAAGGTGCTTGCCTGGGCGAACTTTGTATTCCCCTGCGCGAGGGGGGTGGCATCCTCATGGCAGACGGTGACTCAAGCTGGGTCAACCTGACCGATTTTGCCGATCTGCTTGAGCAGCCCTACGTTGGTGACGAGGCAGCCCGAGCCCTGAGCCG
>CAYGNA010000596.1:0-2454 GCA_964351065.1 uncultured Pseudomonadales bacterium | reverse complement strand
CATTGCTGGTGATCTGTGAGTAGGTTGCCGGAACGCCGGCACAGCCTGGCAGGCTGGGGTTACTGCCGTTGTTGCTGCACGGATCGAGAATCGGCACGGAGGTTTCACGCAACCCTTCGAACTGCTCCACGATGGAAGGTGAACGAAATCCCTCTGCCCAGGTGCCGCGCAACATCAGTGAATCTATGGGCCGGAATATGAAGCCCGCTTTGCTGTTGGTGGTGCTGCCAAAGGTGGAGTAATCAGAGTAACGGGTAGCCAACTGGAACCTGAGTTCCTCAATTCCCGACCTGCCGCTCAGGACGGGTATGTCAAATTCGACGTACAATTCATTCAGTTGATATTCACCGTCGGTGCCGTCGCGTGCAGCAGAAGAAGACGCTCTATAGGTGTTCACCCGCGGGGACATGCTGTTGTAGGGTTCAGGCGTATCCAGTCCTTTCTCCTTGCGATGCTCGTAGCCGGCAGCAAATGCCAGCGGGCCAGCGGGCAGTTCGATGAGATCACCGGTGATATTCAGCGTAAAGTCGAGTTGCCCGGATTCGTTTTCGTCCCGGCTGGTAAAGCGGATGTAACTGGTCATGGCGTCGGTTAAGGGGTTAAACATGTTGACCGGTACACAACCTGCCAGCAGGTCCGAGATATCTGCTGTAATCCCGGTCGCGTCACAGGCCCGCAGCCCCAGCGCCAGACGATCCAGGTCAACCTGGTTCAGTGAGGCAAACGTCGCTTCATTTTTGGCATAGGTCAGGAAACTATCCCAGAACCAGCCATTACTGATATCTCCCTCAAGGCCGATGCCTACCCGAAAGGTATCCACTTCCTGTACGTTGTCGCGCTGCCCTACATCTTCAAAGTAGTTTTCGATACGGAAGTCCGAACCTCCGAATGCTATGCCAAACGGGTTTACGCGAGGATCATTGGGAATGCTAAAGCCCCGGCTGCCACCGCGAATCACCGGCGTCGCCCCGTTGAACAACTGGCCAGATTCACGCCTGTTGTAGAGCGCCTCAAAGCGCAGCGCCATGGCATTGTCGAACTCGGTCCGGTTCTGCAAGTACACCGACGTCAACTCCAGAGGGGCAACCAGGTAGTTATTACTGTATCGGTTGAATGCATCATCCGAGGTGGCGGGACGCCAGCTGGCAAGATTGCTGCCATCGGAC
Organism: uncultured Pseudomonadales bacterium; assembly: GCA_964351065.1. Lineage (GTDB taxonomy): Bacteria > Pseudomonadota > Gammaproteobacteria > Pseudomonadales > Azotimanducaceae > JANQJA01. The sequence continues at coordinate 1,288 of CAYGNA010000596.1, read as the reverse complement.
CCGGGATCGCGGGTGATACCGAGCGAAGGTATGGTAAACCCGACTACCCCAGCCAGACCTGTCTCGCGAAACAGCCCTTCTGGCGTCGCATTCGCTAACCCATTTAAGGGGAAAGCAGAGATCTCGCGGTCCTGCGTGAAGATGGGGTCCTCTTTCAGATAACTGACTGCCAGCATCCAGTTGCTGTTGCCAACATTTTTGCCGAGCAGCAGCTCAGCTGAATAGGTCTCACGATCACCCTCGCTGCTGACCCCGGAATAGGCCCGGGCCCGACCGCCTTCAAAGTTCTGGTAGGTACGCATGTTGACCACACCGGCGATGGCATCAGCACCGTAGATGGCAGTGGCACCGTCCTGCAGGACCTCAACGCTCTCGATAATCACCTGAGGAATGGTGTTGATATCGACAAAGTCTCTGAAGCCCCGCGTACCCGAGCCATTGACCCAGCGGTGACCGTTAACCAGTATCAGGCTGCGGTTAGCGCCAAGGCTGCGCAGGTTCAGGCTACGTGTGCCGTGGCTGGTGCCAGCAGAGCCATTGGAGTTCAGGCTGGAACCTACCGATGGCAGATGCTGCAGAGTTTCACCCAGGGTTAGCGAGCCATCAATGCGCAGGTCTTCCTCGCTCAGGGTTTGGACCGGGCTGGCAGAGTTTTCGTCCTGGCGCCGGATGCGCGAACCGGTCACCATCACTTCTTCGATCACCATGTTGTCTGCGGTTACTTTTTCATCCTGTGCGAAGGTGGCCGGGATCGGCACGTAGCCGAACAGGGCGGCACTGACGGTAAACACCAATGAATTGTGTTGGCGGTGAGACTGGCGAAACATGGTGGACATGGTAAATCTCCGGTTATCGATCGAGTCATACGGTTCAGCCACCTTTCCCATGGTCACGAGACTGAGCTGGAACGATGGTATGGAAGTGAAAACAGTCATGCAATATGATACAAAATCATCATTACCCTATAATAGTTTGTAATATGCGTTCCCGCCCTTCCTTCAGCATTAACCTGAAAAGCCTCGAGTGTTTTCGCACCATCATCAACACCGGTTCCGCCACGGCTGCGGCACAACAGCTGAATATCACCCAGCCGGCCGTCAGCCGATTGCTGGGGCAGCTGGAGTCAAGAATCGGCTTTCAGTTATTCCATCGCTCCAAGGGACGGCTGATACCCACGGAGGAGGCTCTGGCCTATTACAAGGAAGTCGACATTGCCCTGCAGAGCATGGAGAGGGTCCACCAACTGGCTGATAATCTAGGCAATGAAAACTTTGGCGAACTGTCCATC
>CAYGNA010000595.1:0-2460 GCA_964351065.1 uncultured Pseudomonadales bacterium | reverse complement strand
GCCAGCACCAGATCAGACGACGTCACGTCATCCCACAGCATTTGGTCAGCATGCATGGCAATAATCTTCGCGGCATTCACCACACCAATGCGCACCCTGTTACCTGCGTCCACCTCCCGCTCAACAATCGCAACAACTTCGGATTCGGTCAGTGGATGTACCGGTACATCCAAAATGTATTTTGGTTGAATCACATTCACGCGAGCATTCTCAAAAATTCCTGCAAGGTTGATCAGCCTGTTTCGCGACTGCTACTTGTCCAACTACTTGTAAAGCGCCAAGCCATCGAGCCGCGCTTCAATATCAGCAACCACCTCATTGTAACGCTCACTACCGATGCCACCATACTTCGCCACAAAAACCTCGTTTGGCATCAACTCCGGCAGGTCAAGAAAGTGAGGCATAAAATCATCTTCATCCAGGCTGCCAGTCATCAGCTCCTGCAACGCAACCGCGTTTGCCCTGCCTGACGTAGCGAACTGTGCTATGCGTACACCTGCACGATCGGCCCCAAGATCGGTAAAGCTGAATCCGCTGCCGCCTTTCGCGTCATCCAACTCTTTGAAAAGTCCGATAGCATCTGCAATGCCACCTGTACCAGCCAGCGTCAGCGCCGCTGAAGTGAGGAAGTGCTGGGTAAAGTCATAGCGACCAGACAGGGTAAGACGCTTGTTCACCGACTGTTTGTCTGGAATTTCGATACCCAGCATTCGATCAATCGAGACGCCACCAAAATAGAACGCAAGCGCGAGTAGGGCCGCCCGGTTTTCTTCCACCGGGTCGCCACCGCGTGCTTGCGCCAGGAAAAACATCGGCGTCAGGAACTCGGTTAGCGAGACCTCGCGGCCAAGTCCCGGCTGCGCCGCGACATTGTTGATCTGGCGAGAGTATGCCAGGAGCCGCTCACGCATGGCATCATCAACCATCATGCTCTGGCCCCGGTTGCGTATGCTGTCGAGTAGCTCCGGGCGCCACTGGTATACCACCAGCATCCTGTCTTCAAGAATCTGCATACCGTTGAGAGAATCAACTGCCGCGGCATATTCCGGCACACGCTGCAGGCCTTGATTTACGTATCTGCGCAGCGGTTCTGCCAGCCACCCCGGCACCGAAACATCACCTACAGAGAGGTTTTCGATAGACAAAGTGCTGCCCTCCTGCACCAAAATGAGGCTGGCATTCAGATACCGGCCGATTGGATTGTCAGGCACCTCAACACTCACCTGCGAGTAGGCGCGCCCAGGGTGCAATTCAAAAGCCGCACCTCCGCCCGCGAGTTGACCCAGCGCGTAGCTTACCGCCAGGGTGATTTCAGACTCATCGATCCACTGGGTAACTATCTCACCTGGAGCCAGATTGCGCGGGTCATTTCGTTTCATCACAGCCTTCGCGCGATCCAGATCGGTGGGACTCAGCGCACCACCGGTACTCACCGCAGGCGAAGTACTTAGCAACAGGAAAGGCAAAGCAACAGCACCGCCTATGATCAACAGAAACAACAAGAGGAAAATATTCTTGAACATACAGCGACGCCAGATTTTGAGCCCAATTTGAACCTAGTAAATTATCATTTACAAGGCGATAATCCACCGTCCTTTTGAGTTCACACCCGAGCACATCCTCAATTATCAATGGTCGCAAGAGATACATGATTGCAGACGAACGTCGACAACTGATCCGCAGAACACGCTCCGCAAAGGTATGGGTGCAAATGATCCTGGATCACGTTGTTGTCCAATCCCTGCTCGTTTACCACACGTTTATGCGAACGGAAGATATCATTTTCCCTGTCGAATATCGGGTACTGGCTGTAACCACTTTCTTGCTAATGACCTTTATTTACAATTGGGTCGGTGTTTACAAACATGACAGTACTCGCAGTGATTACCTGGCTGCCTTGATGCAGGGTTGGGGCACATTGATTGTCCTTTTGGCGATTTTCGGTTTCGTGACCAAAACCAGCGAGACCTTTTCCCGAGAAGTGATTTTGCTGTGGAGCCTGACCGGCTTTCTCGGTCAGTGCGTGGTTTTCTTTCTGACCCAGCGCCTGCTGCCCAAATCCATTGGAGAAGTCGTGCCTACACTTATTGTGGGTGGCGGCGAACTCGGCCGGCATATCGCGTCGCACTTGAATCGCAACGAGTGGATACCGGACCAGGTAATTGGTTTCGTTGGTGATGACACGCAAGTGGATGCATGGCAAATCATGGGCATACCACACCTGGGAAGTATCGACGACGTCGATACCCTGATTGCAGAAAAGGGCATTCGTCGCGTCTACATCACCTTACCAATGGAGCTCTCCGGGCAGGTCAAACCCATCGCATCGCATATTGTTGCGGCCAGCGTTGACGTGATCTGGGCACCCGATATCTTTGGCGTTAGCCTGCTTAATCACACAGTGAGCGAAATTGCCGGCGTACCGCTGATTTCACTCTCTCAGACACCGTTGGTAGGCGG
>CAYGNA010000594.1:0-2475 GCA_964351065.1 uncultured Pseudomonadales bacterium | reverse complement strand
CCAGATCTGCTATACAAACCCCACCTTCATTAACTGCACCAACGCTCTGGATATGTCGGCAGCGCTTATTCTCTGCTCCGTCTCAAAGGCGCGTGAGTTGGGGGTGCCAGAGGAAAAATGGATCTACCCGCTGGCGGGTACTGATGCGCACGATCACTTTATGGTGTCTGATCGGGACAACCTTTATTCGTCACCGGCAATCCGTATCGCGGGCACGCGGGCGCTGGAACTGCTGGGCATGACGGCATCCGATCTTGACTTGATTGATATCTACAGCTGTTTCCCGTCGGCCGTGCAGGTAGCGCAGGCAGAACTGGGGTTGCCGGTTAATATGCCGCTCACCATTACAGGTGGACTGACCTTCGGCGGTGGACCGCTCAACAACTATGTCATGCACAGCATCGCACGTATGGTTACGCTGCTCCGCGAACGCCGTAGCGAACGCGGCATGATTACCGCCAATGGCGGCTACCTCACCAAACATGCCTTCGGCATCTACTCGGGCGAACCGGGTGCAAAGCCGTTCCAGCACGCCAATGTGCAGCCTGAGGTTGACGCGACGCCCAGCCGACACAGCATCATTGACCATGAGGGTGAAGTGATGATTGAGTCTTACACGGTGATGTATGGTGCAACCGGGCCCAGTGTCGCGCATGCTGCCTGTCTGACTGCGGATGGCGTTCGCACCTGGGCAAATACCGGGGACCAGGAGGTCATGGACGCGATGACAACGACCGAGTTCTGTGGTCGGCGGGGCTACATCGACGGCAAGGGCAATCTTGAAATCAGGTAATCTGGCAGGGCGACAACATGAACAAGTTTCTGGCAAAGATGGGTTTTGCGGAATCCGACAAGGTATTAATCACCCACATTGACGATATTGGGTTTAGTCACGCTGCCAACGTTGCTTCCTTCGAGTGCCTTGATCTGGGCGCGGCAACCTGCGGGTCAATTCTGGTTAACGCACCATGGTTTTCCGAAGCGATTGAACGTGTGCGGGCTAACCCCGCCTACGATGTTGGTGTGCATCTCACATTAACCTGCGAATACCCGACCTACCGCTGGTCAGCGCTTAGCACCAGGGATCGAAGCAGTGGTCTGTTGGATGACGAGGGTTACCTGTGGCGAACGCGTGAAGACGCGGTTCGCCATGTAACAGCAGAAGCGCCCGAGGCTGAAATGCGTGCCCAGATTGAGACAGCCCTTTCAACCGGTGTGGCCTTTACACACATTGACACCCATATGGGCAGCGTTGTTCATCCGAAGTTTCTGAAGAGTTACCTTGCACTCGCCCAGGAATACCGACTCCCGGCATTTCTCCCGGCCATCACCCGGGAACGACTGGATGGTCTGGCACAGGTGGAAAATTCAGACGATTACCTTGACGTGCTGGAGCGTATTGACGCGGATGCTGTGCCAACGCTGGATGAGATTCTTATTGATACGCTTGTGCCACTGGATGACAAATCGAGCTTTTACAGGGATCTTGTTGATACCGTAAAACCAGGTCTCACCCATTTGCTGTTTCATCCGGCAAAGCTTGGGGATGAACTTAACGCTATTGATCACGAGCGGCCGAAGTCGCGCCACGCGGACTATCTGGCGTTTACCGATCCCACAATGAAAGCGTACTTGGAAGCGTCTGGTTGCAAGCTGATTGGCTATCGGCAGTTGCAGGCCCATCTCTCGTAACGCGATGGTCTCCTAACGCAATGCATTCAGGCCAACACGAACTTTCCCACCCCAGTCTTGAGGTTACTATCGGTAGCCTGCGGCGCTATTTTGCAACACAAGGTGACACTGCGCCGCTGCGCAATCCGCACGTTGAGCCGCGCGTCAGCGAGGCGGTTGTTAACAAGGCCACCCCGTCAGCCGTTCTGTTACCTATTCTTGATTTACCTGAGCCACGCCTGTTGGTGACCCGTCGCCACCATGGCATTCGCTTTGCCGGACACGTTTGTTTCCCGGGTGGCAAGATTGATCCGACCGACATAAACCCGGTTGCGGCAGCCTTGCGGGAAGCGGAGGAGGAGATAGGGCTGGCGTCGGCGTCGGTTGAAGTGCTGGGTAGTCTTGGTGACTATTTTACCCAGACGGGGTTTCGTATTACACCCGTCGTGGCGTTGGTAGATCCGCTCGCACCACTGAAAATCAACCCACATGAGGTGGCATCCATTCATGACATCACGTTTCGACGGCTGTTTGTCTCGAAGAGTTATTCGTTAAGTTGGCACAGCCAGGATCGAGGGCATTTCTCCTTTACCGAAGACGGTGTGCGGATTGCGGGCCCTACGGTGTCGATCATGATTGGATTTTATGAGTCGTTACTGAAGGCCGCCGCCCGATAAATACCAGGCTGTCAAACCCGTTCAGGCGCAGTCGCCGTGATCGTGTTCGCAATCGTCAGAGCGGCAGAGCAGAAAATTGCGAATATGGCTCGCGGCCAGTACCAGCCCGCCGGCCGTTGTAACAATC
>CAYGNA010000593.1:0-2475 GCA_964351065.1 uncultured Pseudomonadales bacterium | reverse complement strand
TGCGCTCTCTGAAAGTGACAGCGATAATGCCTGGTATACCGCTATCAAGGCTCCTGGACACACTTGCGCTACGGCGGATGTTCACCGTCAACCGGGACATCATGATACGCACCCTGTGCCTGATATTTGCGTTTGCCTGGTTTACCAACCAGGGCGCAAAAGCAGGCGACACATTGCTGGCAGCCAACGCGATCCTCATGCAGTTCGTCAGCTTTAGTGCATTTTTTCTGGATGGTTTTGCGCTGGCTGCGGAGACACTGGTTGGCAACGCTGTGGGCGCAAGATCCAGGCCTCGCCTCGATGCCGCAATCAGGCACAGTAGTGAGCTTGCAGTGGCTACCTCAGTGCTGATTACCCTGTTGATAATCATGTTTGCGACGCCAGCCATATCGCTGCTAACCAATGTACCTGAGGTTCGCTTTGCCGCTGCAGTGTTCATGCCCTGGGCAGCACTCGCGCCAATAGTCTCGGTCTGGTGTTATCTGTTGGACGGTATATTTATTGGCGCTACCAGGACAGTCGAGATGCGCAACGCAATGATCATATCGTTGCTGGTCTTTCTCGGTGCATGGGCCGTCCTGGCGCCTGTTTTTGGCAACCACGGCCTCTGGGCATCGCTGCTCGTTTACTTTGTAGCCCGGGCGGCTTCGCTCCAGTATTACCTGCCGCGACTGAAAGCGACCGTTAGCGCCAGCGCCTGATCAAGCGCTGGCACTTACCGGATCATTCAAAGCGCAAACCTGACGCCAAGTTCAAATCCACGGCCGCCCTGCGGTGCAAGACTCTTTACAAACGAGGTATGTTGGCGGATTTCCTGATTCAGCAGGTTGTGACCTTTCAGAAACACAAGCACATCACCGAAGTGATAGTCAGCATATGCATCCAGCAGCGTATACCCATCCGTTGTCGTCTCCGCAGGCGCGGTATCAGTCTGGGCGGCTGCGCGGGTTGCCCGGGCCCTGACAGAGAAGTCCTGACCAACGATGGAGAGTCCGGCACCAAACCGAAGGGGTGGAATACGAGGGACATTACCACCCTCGTCAAAGCTGGCCCTGACATAATCACCAAACAGGGAAAATTCAACAGCCAAGCCCTCGCCCGGACTATAGCCACGACTAAACTCGGCCTCCAGGCCTGTGAAGCGCGCATCTTCCTGTTGGTAAATTGCCACTTCGTCAGGCTGCAGGTCCAGGTAGACGTAGTCACTGATTGCGTTGTAAAAAGCAGTGACTTCACCCGTCACATCACCTGCGGTCCTGCGCCAGGAAACCTCCAGGTTGTTGGCCGTCTCCCGCCTTAGTCCTACGCCACCAACTTCATACAGTCGCGTTGCCGCGTGCAGGACATATTCATCGGGATCAGCGGGTGGCAGACAGTCAGCCCCGGTCACATTGGAGAAATGCTCCTCAACCGTTGGTGCACGCTGGGATCGCTGGGCGGAAAACAGCAGGTTACCGCTATCAATGCGGCGAAGCAGGCTTGCACCGATACTCGTGGTGTTTTCGCTCACGCTGCAGCCGGCATCTGTGGTGATGTCCTGTTGTTCCAGTCTTGCCCCCAATTCTGTGGTCCAGTTGTCCCCGTCAAGACTCTCGATCAGGAACAGGCCTTTGGTGGTGATTTCTGCCTGCGGGATGTACGCCTCAGCACCGATGGCAGCGAAGGTGCGATCAACTGCCTGCACACCAAAGATACCTCGCCAGCCAAGCACGGGATTATGCGTCAGGGTGGCACGCACCTCATTGCCGACATTGAGGAAGCGCGTACCCACTGCAGGGGGTTCTGCACCCACTATCTCCAGTTCCCGGTGTTCATAGTCCGTGCGGGTAAAGTGAAAATCCAGCGTGTCAGCAAAGCCCTGCTGGAACACATACTGCCCTTTGACATTGTGTTTTGTCTGCTTCATGACCAGACGGATCACAACGTCCTCCTCAGCATGGTCGTCTTCATCATGGTCAGCAGCCATATCAAGATCGTTATCGTGGTCATCATCATGATCATCATCGTGGTCCGGAGCATGGTCCGCATCATGGTCGTGATGCTCGTGTACGCCGGGCGCCAGACCATATTCGTTGTTCAGCACACCAAGTGAGTAACCAATGTAGCCCTGATCAAACACCAGCGATGCTCCAATCGAAGCGCCATTGGCGGCAACATCAGAATTGCCAACATAGCCAACGGTGTTGGTCAGTTCAGCAAGTTCTTCCGCGTCGAGTCCCAGGGCGGCCACATCCACGGCTGGCCCTTTGATCTTGAGGTTGTCACTGTCTCGCAGGAACCCGTCGAAGTGAACAGTAAGCGGTCCAGCTGGCAGATCCAGACTCAGCACTGAGTTGTTCTGCCGGGATACGGTGTTGTATCTGTGTTCCAATTCGATGGCAGGTGTCTCAATTTGGCGGGTCGGGATCCGGTTATCAATCACGTTGACGACACCACCGATTGCACCGTTACCGTACAGCAGGGTCGCCGGACCTC
>CAYGNA010000592.1:0-2479 GCA_964351065.1 uncultured Pseudomonadales bacterium | reverse complement strand
CTATGTTATTGGCTTCGGCGAACTGGCTGGCCGCAGAATTGCTGTGGGCGGTGAAGATTTTACGCTGAAGGGCGGCTCGCCCAACGCCGCTGGCCTGCGCAAGAGCGTCTACGCTGAAGAGTTGGCAGTGCAGTTTAAAGTCCCGCTTGTGCGCCTGCTTGAGGGGGGTGGTGGCAGCGTGGCCGGCGCCAGCGGCGGACAGCGTCCCCAAACCGTGGGTTCACCCGTTTATACCGAGCCTCGCTTCAAGATTATTGCCGAGGCCATGAACTGTGTCCCTGTTGTCTCCGGTGCAATGGGCCCGGTTGCAGGATTCCCCGCGGGACGCCTGGTGGCATCCCATTTTTCCGTCATGGTCAAGGAAACCTCACAGGTGCTGGTTGCCGGTCCTGCTGTGGTGGAACGCGCCCTGGGCGTTGCCATGACCAAAGAGGAACTTGGTGGCTGGAAAGTACACACGCGCAGCGGGATTGTGAACAACGTCGCCGATTCTGAAGAAGAGGCCCTGGCGCAGATCAGGCAGTTCTTGAGCTATATGCCGCAAAACGTCTGGCAGCTGGCGCCACGGGAGCACTGTACAGATGATCCTGGCCGGGCGGACGAGGCCCTGATTTCAATTGTACCGAAAGACCGGCGGGTGCCGTTTGAAATGCGTAACCTGATTCGGCACGTGGTGGACCTGGGGTCCTTTTTCGAGATATCACCCTTTTACGGCATGGGGCAGATCACCGGGTTGGCCAGGTTAAATGGCGCTGTGGTTGGCATCATTGCGAATGATTGCAGGCACTATGCCGGCGCAATGACCGCAGATGGTTCACAAAAGGCCAAGCGGATGATGGAAATCTGCGACATGTTCCATATCCCCGTGGTGAACTTCATGGACGAACCGGGTTTTATGATTGGCCCGGATGCAGAGAAGGGGGCAACCATTCGCTACGGCATGAGTGCAGTCGCGGCAGCAGTACAGTCTACTGTCCCCTGGGCCACGGTGGCTGTTCACAAATCGTTTGGTGTGGCGTCAGCTGCCCATTTTGCGCCAAACACATACAAACTGGCCTGGCCTTCGTATGAGATGGGTGCGCTACCGGTCGAGGGAGGCGTTGCAGTGGCGTTTCATCGCGAAATTGCAGCCGCTGAGGATCCTGATGCCAAGCGTAAGGAGCTCGAAGAGCGTTTAATGGAGAATCGGTCGCCATTTCCAATGATGGAAAGTTTTGCGGTACATGAACTGATCGATCCGAGAACTACCAGAGCGCGTTTGTGCCGCTGGGTTGAGTGGATCGAACCCCTGCTTGAGGAGCTTAAAGGACCGATAACCTGGGGCATGCGTCCCTGAAATTGTTGGTCCGATACCAGACATGAAACCTGAACGTTTATTGCGGTGCTGCCTGCAGTTCGTCCTGCTGGCTTTTGCGTCGTTCACCGCACATGGTGAACTTGTCAACTCTGGCAACGTCCAGGCAGAACTGGTGGCTGAGGTAGATGCCGTTGTGCCAGGGGAGCCTTTCTGGGTGGCGCTGCGCCAGGTAATCCGGCCTGACTGGCACACCTACTGGCGTAACCCCGGAGACTCGGGCGCACCGACTGAACTCATCTGGTCGTTGCCTGAAGGATTTGGTGCGGGCGAGATTCAGTGGCCCAGACCTGAGCGCATCGCCTATGGCCCGCTCATGAACTTTGGCTACCACAATGAGGTTATCTTTCCGGTTCTGATTACACCACCTGCGACGCTGGTCGCTAAGGAAGTCGTGCTGACCGCGCAGGGTCAGTGGCTTGTGTGTGCAGACATCTGCATTCCCGAAGATGCCCAACTCACCCTCACTCTGCCGGTGGCCGAAGCCTCAAGGCCAGACCCGGGCAATGTGCAATTTTTCCGCGCGGCGAGGCAATTGATTCCGCAGTCCATCGGGATAGCATCCCGAACGTCTGTGGGTGAGAGCACAATTACGCTATGGGTTGATGTGCCTGGCGAGCGCATTGAAGAAGTTTTCTATTTCCCCTACACCGAAGGCGTCATGGACAACCCGGCAGCGCAGCCGTTGCGGATGGTGGATGGCGGGATAGAGCTGCGTATCACGCCTGGTTACGACTTTGTGCCAGGCGTGTCCCTCGATGGTATTCTGGTGGTTACCGAGGATGTTGGTGAGCGCCTCACAAGTGTCTTTGAAATCAGCCCGCAGAGCAGCGCGTCCATAGCGTCTGCTTCGCCAGAGACCAGCCTGGCGCTGGCGCTGGTGTTTGCGTTCCTGGGCGGCTTGATCCTCAATCTCATGCCCTGCGTTTTCCCCGTGCTTTCGATCAAGATCCTGTCGTTGATGCAGCAGGTGGGTAGCCATTCGACACATATCAGGTCTCACGGTTGGGCTTATGTCGCGGGTGTTGTGCTCTCATTTGTTGCCGTTGCCGCAGTGCTGATCGCGCTACGTGCTGGTGGTGCCCAGATTGGCTGGGGATTTCCACTCCAGTCGCCGATGGTGGT
>CAYGNA010000591.1:0-2484 GCA_964351065.1 uncultured Pseudomonadales bacterium | reverse complement strand
GTACATTGGCATCGGTTGGGCCGGTACGCTCTATCATGGAGATGACCGCGCGCATTGCGGGAGATTCCCCCAGCATGGGCTGGCTACTCTGCCCGGCTTCAACCAGCGCCGTATTCACCTGTTTGAGGGATTTCGCTTCGAATCGTGACTGGCGAAGCTTGACGCTGGCAGAGAGCGTGGCCACCAGCTTTTCGTTCTCCCAGGGTTTCGCAATAAAATCGGTTGCGCCCTGCTTCATTGCTTCAACAGCCACATCAACACCACCATGCGCCGTGATCAGGACAATAACCGCATCCGGATCTATACCGAGAATCTGACCCAGCCAGTGAAACCCCTCACTGCCATCGCTGTGTCCCGGGCTGAAATTCATATCCAGCAGGATCACGTCATATTCCGTCTTCGCCATAAGGTCCGGGATCTGCGACGGATCAAGGCACCCATCCACCTGTTTGTAATGTCGCTTCAGCAGGAGGCGACCCGCTGTTTGTATATCGGGATCGTCATCCACGATTAAGACGGCAGCGTTCTGATCAGACATACAAACACCCACGAGCCAAGTGTTCGTTATCGTACACCTCCTGTTCGAAAGCGAACAGCATCGTCGCACGCGAATAAAAATATATTCACTAAAAACAAATACTTAGGTTTTGGCACAGTGATTGCATTTCCCAACGGTATGAAAGTAATCGCATCCCAATCAACGCCCAGTCTCGATACCAACAAGTCAGGTGCGGGTATGGATCGCGTGATAGAAAAGAAATCCTTCATGCCTCGCCCCGTGCTCATCGGCTTTGCTGTCTTTTTGCTTCTGGCCTTTGGCGGCTGGCTACTCTTCGGCGAAAGTGCGGGCAGGACCCTGGTCGTCGACAATTCGCGCATTGTGATCTCACGCGTGACTCCCGGCGTGTTTGAAGATTTCATACCAATTCGTGGCCGCGTGACACCTCGCCAGACGGTATACCTTGACGCGATCGAAGGTGGTCGGGTCGAGCAGAAGCTGAAGGAAGACGGCAGCATCGTCGAACAGGGTGATTTGATCGCCGTGCTATCCAATACACAGCTACAACTCAGCGTGACGCAAAACGAAGCCGTGGTAACCGAACAGCTCAACAACATGCGAACGATCGAGTTGCAGTTGGAACAAAACCGTCTGGCGCACAAACGAAACCTGGTGGAGATTGACTACCAGATTACAAGACTGGAACGCCAGTTAAGCCGCCTATCGAACCTGGATAATGCCGGCGCAATCGCCAAGAGCCAGTTGCAGGACGTCGACGACGAGTTGACCTATTTTCAGCGCAAGCGTGAGGGCACGTTGGAAAGTCAGGCCACAGATGCAAGGTTGCAGGAAACCCAACTCGCATTTCTGCAAAAGTCAGGCGCGCAACTGGAGCAGAACCTCGTATTTGCCAGGAAGAATCTCGACGCACTGAACGTCAGCGCCCCGGTCGCCGGCAAAATTTCCGGCCTGGACATTGAGATCGGCCAGAGTATCCAACGGGGTGGAAGACTTGGCCAAATCGATGATCCAGCAAACTTCAAACTACGAGTCAGCATAGACGAGTACTATCTGAATCGAGTTGACATCGGCCAGTTGGCAACCCTGGAAGAAGACGGCCAGCACTATGCGCTCAGCATCAGCAAAATTTATCCACAGGTGAGCAACGGTGAGTTTGAAGTCGACCTTGTTTTTGACACCGAACAACCCGGTGGGATTCGGCGCGGCCAGACACTTTCCGCAAGGCTCACGCTAGGCGACGCGAGTGAAGCGCTACTCATCCCCAACGGTTCGTTCTACCAGGACACCGGTGGCAACTGGATATTTGTCGTCGCCGCAGATGGCAGCGAAGCTGTGCGCCGAAACGTTCGCCTTGGTCGACGCAATTCACGCTACATTGAGGTGCTGGAAGGCCTGCAGGCGGGCGAGGAAGTTGTCACCAGTCCTTACACGAGCTTCCGCGACATGGAACGCCTCACACTTAACGATTAACCCGCACTGAAGGGATGAATCCAACATGCTGAAACTACACAACCTGTCCAAGATCTATCGGACCGACGAGGTCGAAACCGTTGCCCTGAACAACGTCAACATCGAGATTGCGAGCGGCGAGTTCGTTGCCATCATGGGGCCTTCCGGCTGCGGAAAATCAACGCTGCTGAATATTATTGGCATGCTGGATTCTCCATCCGAAGGCGAATACTGGTTTTTAAACGAGGATGTCGCCGGTTACAACGAATCCATGTTGTCGGAAATACGCAAACACAATATTGGTTTCATTTTTCAGTCGTTTAACCTGATTGATGAACTCACCGTTGCGGAAAACATCGAGCTTGCGCTGCTCTACCACAACATCAGCGGCGCAGAACGTAAGGCGCGTGTCGCCGCCATCATGGACAAGGTTGGCATCGCCCACAGAGCCAAACACAAGCCAACCCAGCTTAGTGGCGGCCAGCAGCTGCGCGTTGCAGTCGGACGGGCAGTGG
>CAYGNA010000590.1:1254-2485 GCA_964351065.1 uncultured Pseudomonadales bacterium | reverse complement strand
GGCTAGTCGTATCCTTGGTCAATCCTTGCCTGAAAGGGTGGCAGGGATTGATCTTATGTTTCGCCTGTTCGAACTGGCGAATCGCAAAAAGTTTGGCGTGTTTCTGTTAGGTGCCACGGAAGAAGTGTCAGCGAAGATTGAAGCTAATCTGGCGCGCGATTATCCCTCCCTGGTGCTCGCAGGGCGGCGCAACGGCTATTTCACGGATGAAGAAAGTGCGGGCGTGGCGGAGGAGATTGCCGCCTGCAAACCTCATATACTGTTGGTTGCCATGACGACCCCCAAGAAGGAGAATTTCATGGGACGCTTTGACTCGATTATGGCGGTGCCCGTTGTGCATGGCGTGGGCGGCTCTTTTGATGTGTATTCGGGGAAGGTTGAGCGTGCCCCGGTGTGCTGGCAAGAACTGGGCCTCGAATGGCTGTACCGCGTAAAACAGGAACCTGGTCGCTTATGGAAGCGCTACCTGATTACCAATGCGAAGTTTAGTTTTATGGTGCTGGGAGCGATATTCTCGCGACTGTTTCGCAAGAAAATCTGACTGGGCCGGTAGTCGTTCGTCGATAACCTGTTGGCTGCTGACTATTCCGAGTTGGCCGCGATCTTTTCGATAGCAGCGGGATCTCCGCTATTGATGCCATGCCGACGAAGGAGGTCATAGAGCGTGGGACGGGTGACTCCCAGTAGCTTCGCGGCGGAGGTTACGTTGCTGCCGGTGATCGCCAGCGCCTTGATGATGGCGGTTTTCTCTGCGGCTTCTCTTACGTGGCGAAGGTTGAGCGCCATTTCGCCCACTTCGTCTAGTCCAAGATCAAGGGCAGTTACAAACTTGCTGTCTGCCAGTACCACGCCGTTTTTTACCTTGCTGATCAATTCACGTACATTACCGGGCCAGCCGTAGGCATCAATCGCAGCCGTCGCAGTTTCATCGAAGTTGATGATGTCGCGGTTGTATTCTTTTACAAACTGGGAGAGGTAGTACCGTGCGATGAGCAGTTTGTCCTCTCCCCTGTCCCGCAGAGGTGGAATATTGATCACTATCTCCGATATGCGGAAGTAGAGATCCTCACGAAATGTGCCCTCTGCCACCATCTGCTGCAGATTCTTGTTGGTCGCGCATACGATGCGCACATCCACAGGTATCTCCACACGCCCACCGACGCGTTCGATGACTCTTTCCTGGATAAATCGCAGCACTTTTGCCTGGGCTGAAAGTGGCATATCTCCCAGT
>CAYGNA010000590.1:0-1244 GCA_964351065.1 uncultured Pseudomonadales bacterium | reverse complement strand
CCGAATCGATTTTCCCAATGGTTTGTGTTCCAGCGGCGGTAAATGAGCCCTTTTCGTGACCAAACAGTTCGCTTTCAATGAGTGACTCAGGGATGGCAGCACAGTTGATAGCTATAAATGGATTGTTTTTGCGATTGCTGAGCGTGTGTATAGCTCGGGCGAAAACTTCTTTACCAGTACCGCTCTCGCCGTAGAGTGAGCAGGTCACATCGGTGGCGGCAATCTTTTCTAGCTTGTTGCAGATGTTCAGCATCGCCGGGTGGCTGCTGACAAGTCCTTCGAGGACGGCTGTCCCCGTGTCCTCCAGTTGGCGATTACGGTCCTCCAGTTCGCACATCTGGAATGCCCGATTCACAATCAGGTCCAGCACCTGTGTGTCGATTGGTTTGGGGTAAAACTCATAGGCGCCCATGGAAACAGCGCGTAGTGCGTGCTCGGTCTCGTTGTTCCCGGTGACAACTACAATTTTGGATCTGCGGGAAAGCCGCAGAATTTCCTGCATCGTGCGGAAGCCCTCCGTAACCCCGTCCTCGTTAGGTGGCAGACCGAGATCCTGGATGACAACAGATGGTTCGTGCTGACGGAATGCCTCAATTGCAGAATCGTAGTCATGTGCCAGCACAACATTGTAATCAGCCTCGCTGAAATGCCACTTCAACTGGTTCTGAAGTCCTTTGTCGTCTTCTACAATAAGGAGGGCGGGCTTCTGCATTCAGGTAATTCAAGGTCTGTGTAGCCTGCTATTGAAACTGATTGGTTCGCCACATTCAAGGCGTTGGGACGTTAGTTGACAGAAATGCGAAGCAGTAGATTAAAAAGACGCAAAATCAATCTTGAAACATCACATTGGTTGCCCTGCAAGCCTTAAGATTACTGGGTTTGGGTGGATTGTGCATCTACCCCCCCCTATTTGGGGGGTAGATTGTGTATGTAAACACCATACAGGCGACAGACGGCATTGCTGGCTGTCCTTCCCATGATCATGAAAGTACCTGTCGCCCGCTCGATGGTGCTTTTATCCTATTCGAAGACTACCTATCCATAGATGCGGTTCGTGCTCCCTGGTAAATGACCGTGGTTTTGGCACTAAGCTGTCCCACGATTGCTGGTCTTAATTGATTGATTTTGACATCAGTTGTTTGGCCTGCTTTGTGGGAGTATCGGGAAGTTGAAGCGAGAATGGCGAGAAATGGAATGCTGTTGTACCAGCGCGGCCAGAATTGAGCTTTCGGGCGCTTGCAAGG
>CAYGNA010000589.1:0-2490 GCA_964351065.1 uncultured Pseudomonadales bacterium | reverse complement strand
CCCGCTTGATGAGCCTGATTGGCAACCTCGGGATCGACAATAAAGCCGAAGCATGCGTTGTCGAGTTTCGCTTCAAGCATGGCTCTGAGCAGGTGATTACCATCACCCGGCGAGCCCCCGCCACAGTTGTCCGAGGTTTCATTGATCACCACGGGCTTCTTTGTCGCGGCTTGTGCAGCCTCCACGGCTTCTTCGGCTGACAAGCTTAAAGCTCTGAACGATTCTCGCTGCGCCCAGACCGCGAGACCAATCTTTTTTGCGAGTGCGCGAGCATGATCATCTCCGGCACGGCTGGTGACAACAATGTGGCAACCGACATGAGGCACATCGGCGTACGGAAAACCGTGGAAAATGCTGACATTGATCGCCTGCGGGTCATCAAGCTCAAACTGCCGTACCTGATCGCGCAACGCTTTCCCTGCACCTTCAAACGTTGTGGTGGTCGGCATCAACATAGGCACCGTCTCCACGATTACGCTCGGACGATAGTCATGTTCAAGCATGTCACAGATGAGCCTGACGGCATCACCTGCTCGTTCATGCATATCAATGTGCGGGTACTCATAGCAGGCGAATACGCCATCCAGGGCATCTGCCATGCGCTGGGTAATGTTACCGTGCAGATCAAATGCGGCAGTCACGGGTACCGTATCACCAACAAGGCGGCGCACATCCTCCGCCAGATCGGCTTCCAGATCCAAATATCCATCGACAGACCCGGCGCCATGAAGATCCAGAAATACACCATCCACTGGCATCTCCTGCGCCAACCTCTCCAGGAGTTCGGATTTCATGCTGTTGTAGGCTTGTGTTGTGATTAACCCTAATGGTTGTGCAAATGACTGCAGAATAGGTACAGGTGTGATACCCAGCTCAATGCAGGTGTCTATCGCACCACCAGATTGGGTGTGAGTACCGCAAAGTTGCATCATTTGTTCGCCGCGCAGAATCTTGAAGTCACCAATCTGTGTCTGGTCGCTTACATAGGTGTTCGTTTCGTGAACAATACCTGCTATTGCTATCCGCATTTTTGTCTCCACAGTTTTATGCCAATAGGAGTATGGAGACCACGAACACGCAAATCTGTCAGCTGGACGACAATCTGTACATCCGAAATGCCGTAGGATTTACCCTCCCATTGTGGCCTGTCGCCAGGCTCCCCTAACCAAAAAGGTACTTCATGAAAATCACCGATGTGTCTGTAACGCTCTGGGAATGGAAAGGTATTCCACCCACCCGTTATACCAAAACTGTTGCCAGCTCTGGCACCCGTTCCACCCAGATGGGTTTGCTGCGTATTCGCACCGATGATGGTATCGAGGGTAACGGGTTCCTCGGCTCTGCCATGGGATCTGCACGTTACGATGCGCCTTATGTGGTTGATGCCTTTAAGAAAATGTTGATGGGCGAAGATCCGCTGAACAGGGAGCGTATCTGGCAAACGCTGATGCGGCGAACGCGAAATCATCGTATGCCAGTGGTTGGCGCGATTGACGTCGCCTTATGGGACCTCGCGGGCAAAGCCGCCGGCATGCCTATCCATAAGCTAATGGGGTCTTTCCGCGACAAGATTCCGGCCTACGCCAGCTCGGCAGTATTGGACAGACCAGAAGATTATGCACAAGAAGCCGTCAAATTTAAGGAGGCTAACTGGGCAGCCTATAAAATCCATCCGCATGGGGTTGCGGCCGATGATATTCGTATCTGCGAAGCAGTGCGTAAAGCTGTCGGTGATGATTACCGGATTATGCTGGATTCAACCTGGTCTTATGACTACCCGGACGCTATCCGAGTGGGCGTGGCGATTCAGGAAATGGGCTTTTACTGGTATGAAGATCCCCTGGCCGATGACGACTTGTACGGGTACGCCAAACTCAAGCAGCAATTGCATATTCCGATCATGGCCACAGAAATGCCAACGGCCGGACCCACCTCATATGGCCCCTGGGTTATGCAACAGGCCACTGACTATCTACGTGGCGATGTGTATCTGAAAGGCGGCATCACTTCATGTATGAAAACCGCTCACCTGGCAGAAGCCTTTCGGATGAATTATGAAGTTCACCATGGTAGTAACTCGCTCAACAATCTTGCCAATCTGCACATGATCATGAGTCTGCCGAACACCCAGTTTTTTGAAGTGTTGCTGCCGAGTGAAGTACAGAAACACGGGCTGTTGAATGACATTGAACTGGACAGCGAAGGCTACATCCATGCCTATAATGAGCCCGGGCTTGGCGCTCATATTGACTTCGACATGATAGAGAAGAACAAGATTGCAGAGTTTTCTTAAGCAAAAAGCCAGTCAAAATTGGCAAAAAGCAGGAAATAGCCGCCCCTCCGCGATGGCGCGCCTCACCAATCGCGCTACAGCATCCACTCGAAACTGAGCGAAAAAGCTGTACCGGGCTTTTCAGTAAACGTCGCAATACCCTGCTGCTCGATGATGACTTCTTCGTCCAGCAGGTTCTGGAGTTTTAGCTTCAGGGT
>CAYGNA010000588.1:0-2496 GCA_964351065.1 uncultured Pseudomonadales bacterium | reverse complement strand
CCTGTACGGGATTGAGGATAGCTACTTTCAGCAGAACCGCATCTTTCAAATCGACATCACAACCAAACCCGCAATGATTCGCTCTGCGATCAAGCTGGTAGATACCAACGATGTCTTTGCTGGCATCACAACCGTCGCACTCGCTGACGCGACCGTCCCTGCCAACGATGCAACTCGCGTGGGCGTATTCGACCAGGCTGACCTGGCGGCGTTGATCAATGCTGACAAGACCATCAACATTGATCCCGAGGGTATTGCCGTTGCGAGCGATGGAGGTTTCTGGGTTGCCTCCGAGGGCGCAGGCACGGTAGGCGATGCAGCAAGACCAATCAACAGCCTGAACTTTATTTTCAAGACAAGCTCAACCGGCGTTATAGAGAGTGTTGTCACACTCCCGGATGCCGTTAACGCACTGCAAGTGCGCTTCGGCTTTGAGGGCGTTGCTGAATACAACGGTGCGGCCTACGTTGCCTTCCAGCGCGCCTGGACCGGTGAAGCCAATCCACGTATCGGTATCTATGATGTAGCTACTGCCAGTTGGCGCTTCCTGTTTTACCCGCTTGCTGCTGTGGCCTCACAGAACGGCGGCTGGGTTGGTTTATCTGACATCACATCCCTTGGCGGCGGCGAGTTCCTGGTTGTCGAGCGGGACAATCAGGGTGGGCCTGATGCCGCGATCAAACGCCTGTATCGATTCGATGTAACCGGTCTTGCAGATGGTGCAACCGTTACCAAAACGCTGGTACGTGATCTAATGCCTGACCTTGCCGCACCGGGTGGGCCTATTCCTGAGAAAATTGAGGGATCTGCCGTAACAGTGTCAGGCAACGTCTGGATCGTGAACGATAACGACGGCGTCAACGACAATAGCGGAGAAACGCAACTGCTTAACCTGGGCAACATTCTCTAAAGCGAGTCAATGAAGATTTTAAAGGCCAGCATCTGCTGGCCTTTTTTTTACGCGCGCCTTGTCTTGTTAACCCTCAGGAGTTAACCCTCAGGACGCACGCGGCACTAAAGCCTGCGCCAACAAAGTCTCGAGTTGCTGGACAATGCCGTCCCAACTCTGTGTCTGGGCGTAGCGCACGGCCTTTTCACGCAAACCCAAAAGCAGGCAAGGCTCCTGCAGCAGGCGTTTGGCCTGCGCAACAAACCCGGCATCATCGGTCAGCGCAGCTGACAGTCCCGTGCGCCCAGAGCAAACGTGCAATCTCGCTGCAGCATAGTCGAAAGCAACCAGGCCAAGTCCACTGGCCATGGCTTCCAAAACAACATTGCCAAATGTCTCGGTACGACTGGCAAACAGAAAAATGTCCGCAGAAGCATAGTGTGCCCCCAATGCGTCACCTGACTGGCGACCGGCAAATATCACCTCGGGATACTTCTGCCGCAAACGCGGTAGCGCGGGTCCGTCTCCGACAAAAACAAACTTGAGTCCTGGCCTGACCCGACGAAGCGCTTCATAGGTCTGCATGGTGAGACCAAGGTTCTTTTCTTCGGCAATTCGGCCGACGTATAGCAAGACCGTGTCATCTACGCTCACCCCCCAGGATGCGCGCAACGAACTCGAACGACGGGTTGGCGTAAACAGATCGGTATCGACACCACGGCCAACAATCTCTATGTCACGAATACCCATGGCGTCAAGCAGCAACTGCTGATCCGGTGTTGGCACGATGGTACACAGCGTTTTGTTGTGCAGTTTGACCAGATATTTCTCAATGTGACCAGCAAGAAACCCGGCCTTGTAGAACTGGATGTAACTCTGGAAATTTGTATGGAATCCAGACATGACAGGGATACGCATCAGGTTGGCCTCACTCACCGCAGAGCCCCCAAGAGGACCTTCCGTTGCCACATAGACCACGTCAGGGCGCCGCGCTTGCCACAGCTGTCGAACGCGTTTGCGCGCTGGCAGTCCGATACTCACCTCCCGGTAACCAGGCATCGAGATTGCCGTCACTGGGCACAGGTCAATGCCTGACGGCATCTGCGCTGCCTGCCGTGCCAGGTGGCGCGGTGTAACAAGCTGAATCTGGTGACCACGCGCAACAAGACCCGTTGCCCACCGGTGCAGCGTCATCGCAACGCCGTTTACCTCAGGCCAGTAAGTTTCCGTAACAAGACAAATAAGCACAGGGGCATGATTCTCAGCAAATTTTCAGGCTGGATTCATCGTCCACTATCGACATGCGAAAAGTTCGGTGTTCAAAATGAAGATATGGTTAAGCACCTTCAGAACAGATCGGACAGTTCTATAATGGCGCCTTCAATCAATCGGCAGGGTACGACGTGCTGGAAACTCTCACTCTGATTCTTCTGATTCCTGTTGTTGCTTACCTGTTGTTTCGACTCTGGCGACGTCTGCTGCTATCAAAAGCCAAACATCCTTCGCTCACTGGACACTCAAAAATGTCCAAGTTCCTCTCCCGCCTTGTGCCCTACTACGAGATAAGCGAAGAGACTTTTTTTACCTGCGATGGCGCAACCGCTACG
>CAYGNA010000587.1:0-2501 GCA_964351065.1 uncultured Pseudomonadales bacterium | reverse complement strand
CAATGGCACTTACTTTAGTCCCCAGAGATTGGCTTGCAGGACTCGGATGAAAGTATCGAAAACACAGTCGCATCCGCGAAGTTGGATGATCAGCGGTGAGGCGGAAAGAAGACGGCGGAAAGAAGCTTCACACACCTTAATCCGACTGAAACTGACGTGGGTGATTAACGACTTTGTTGCACGTAGAAGACTGCGGGTGTAAGTGCGCTCGAAGTGTGTGTCGGTCTTGATCTGATCTTGATCTGCGCCCCGGATTTTTCTACTGGTCACCTGGCGGTCAAGTTGACAGAGCGCTAGAGCGCGCACGTCGCAAATTGCAGCCATTCGCGGTCGTTGGCGGCGAGATGTGGTGATAGCTGTTCCCACACGTCATGATGGTAGGCGTTCAACCAAGTGATCTCTTCGGGCGTCAGCATGGCCGAGTCAACGAGCCGCGTATCGAAGGGTGCCAGCGTTATTGTCTCGAAGGCCAGCATACCGTCCTCGCGCTGCCGCAGGATGACGAGGTTCTCACACCGGATGCCATAGGCACCCTCTTTGTAAAAACCCGGCTCGTTGGAGATTACCATGCCCGGGAGCAATGCTCCCTGTTCACCTGATTTGGCGATTCGTTGTGGCCCCTCATGGACACTGAGAAAGGCGCCAACGCCGTGACCGGTACCGTGGTCATAATCGAAGCCGGCCCGCCAGAGATGCTGTCTTGCCAGGATATCGAGCTGGATGCCTGTCGTGCCCGGCGGAAATACCGCGCGCGCGAGACCTATGTGACCTTTGAGAACGAGCGTGAACATACGTCGATGCTCGGCGGAGGGCTCACCAATTGCCACGGTGCGGGTAATGTCCGTCGTGCCATCGCTGTACTGGCCGCCTGAGTCGACAAGATAGAGGCTGTTATCCACGAGCTGCGCTGGCTCGCCATTCATGTGATTGTAGTGGCAAAGGGCACCGTTGGGGCCCGCAGCCGAAATCGTATCGAATGACGGTTCGTGGAACAGGGGCAGCTCACTGCGAAATGCAGCGAGACGATCTGCCAGTTCTGCTTCGTTATACCTGCGTCCCGCGTCGATTTCTGCATCGATCCAGGCGAGAAAACGAGACACTGCAACACCATCGCGCACGTGGCAGTTCTTCATGCCCGCAAGTTCGATATCATTCTTTTGTGCCTTTGGTAGCAGTACCGGGTCTGAACCCGCAATCAGTTCGGCACCCGCTTCACGAACTCGCAGCTGACACCACGCGTTGGCCGTGTCAGGGTCAGCAAGCACTTTGCACTGCTGACTGCCCAGCATCGCGAGCGCCGCTTCAAGTTCCTCCATCTCCCGTGTTGTGACGCCTTCACCCACGTGATCGAAAAAGTCGTTGGGTAACTTGTATTGGTCAGTAAACAGTTGCATTTCACCTGACGAGTCCAGCGTAGCAAAAGAGAGCAGCACCGGTAGATGGGGAACGTCACGGCCGCGGATGTTCAGCAACCATGCGATGGAATCCAGCTGTGTGATCAGCGCAATCTCCGCGCCACAGGACTTTATGGCCTCGCCGATTCGTACTCGTTTGCTGGTGCTGTCCTCTCCGGTCAGGGACTGCTCGAGCAGCAGCACAGGATCGGTTGACGGTGAGGGGCGATTTCGCCAGTTTCGATCAACAGGATTCTCGGCCAGTTCGACCAGCGTGATACCTGATGCATTAAGCGTCTTCGCTGCGCTTTGCGCCCAGGAGAGCGTGTGCATACGAGGGTCGTAACCAACCTTGTTTCCCTTCGCCAGAACGCCCGCGAGCCAGTTAAGCGGTGGCTCGTCAACAAGATGATGGTATTCAAAAACGGTAGCGGGTACCTGCTGGCGAACCTGGATGGTGTAGCGCCCGTCGACAAAGATTGTAGCCCGATCTCGCAGAACAATGATGAGTCCCGCCGAGCCGGTAAACCCTGACGCCCACTTCAGGCGCTCATTCTGCACGGGAACGTACTCGCCAAGGAATTCGTCGGCCCGGGGAATGATGACGGCATCAAGATTCTGATCATGCAGATCTGTTTGGATGTCACTAACGCGTTTAACGATTGTCTCAGTCATAACTTCATGCCCTATTAGCACAGTGATTCATTAACAGCCGTAAAAAGTGCTACGAACTCTTGTTTCATCGCGGCGCCGCACGGAGATTTATGGGTCAGAAGCATGAACGCGAGGGTCGGCGAAAACAAGCGAGAGCGAATCACTGCTTTACGGCAACCACCCATGTTTCGTTTAATCTGTCCGTGCTGAAACCAGATCAGATTCGCGACTACCACGAGAACTCTTTTCTCGTGCTGCCCAATTGCTTCTCGCACAAAGAAGTCGACGACCTTAAAGCGGCTGCAACGCGCATCGTGGACGCATTTGATCCGGCGTCGACCACCGCCATTTTTACCACGCGTGATCACACCACGACGAGGGACGCCTACTTTCTGGACTCCGCGGACAAAGTGCGCTGCTTTTTTTGAAGAGCTCGCCACAACGATATGGTAT
>CAYGNA010000586.1:0-2504 GCA_964351065.1 uncultured Pseudomonadales bacterium | reverse complement strand
ATCCTGTACCCTGTAGTTGCGACACCAGCAGATCCAGCGTCGTGAACTGGGCGCGTAGCCGTGCCTCAATCCGGTCCAGCCGGAAGTCAAGATCGACCCGATCTTCATCAATTCGTTCGATGCTGGATTCGATGCCCTGCTCGCGCGCGCCCAAGAGCCCGCCTTCAGCGAGCATGGTGCTAATCAGCGTATCGAGTTGATCGGCAACCCCGCGCGTAAAGTCGAGCGTACCCCGGCTACCCAGTGTGTCGCCCGCAATGCTCAGCGCCAGGCCCTCAATAGCACTGTCCGATGGCCCACTCAGCACTTCACCGTTACCAATTGCAGCGATGCCGCCGATTTCGCCCGCAACGTCAGTGCCCACTATTCCTTCACCGCTGGAAAAGCCGAGTGAAACGGTGGTCGCTGCATCAATGCCAATGATGTTAACGCTCGAATTACTGCCCAGCGAAGCAGATACCATCGTTAGCGTATTGGTCCCCTGATCGTATTCAACGAAAACAGAAAGTCCTGCATCACGAAACGCCTGCTGGCCATTGATACGTGTCTGTATTTCTTCAGCCAGGTCTGCACCACTGGTGTAGGTACCGTGCGTCAGCGCCAGGGCACCACCTGTGACACCATCAAGTTCAATGGTCAGCGCATCATTGGTGTCGTCGATCAACACGCTGCCTCCACCACCAAAATCAGGTAACACGCCACTGCCCACATTCTGACCCCGGGTCGCCAGCTGCGAAATGGTAACGTCATACCTGCCGGTTGATGTTGCTGCAGTAGCGCCAATGTACGTGATTTCCGGATCACTGATAGCCGCGGTCGGCGCAAACATACCTGCAAGTTCATCAAAATTGTTGGCAAGAATTTCATCCAGTTTCGCATTGTCGATGTTCAGGGTCCCATTGGCATCAGTGGTGATACCAATTTCTGACAGCGTGCTGAACATTTCAGAGACATTATCGACAGGGTTGTTCAAAACTTGACGAATCCGCGATTCAGCGGCACGCAGTGTTGCATCACCAAGCAGAATGCTGCCCTGTCCGCTCTCGGCGTCAAACGCGCCAAGCTGGTTGGCTACTGCCTGAAAAGCGCGGTAGCCATCTACCATTCGCGTGATAGCCGACTTGACTGCCTGGGTATCCCGCGAAACAGTGACCGCAACCGGACCCGTGGTGACCCCCTTCAAATCAATCGTTATACCGTCAATCGCTTCAGACACACGGTTGGATGCACTTGCTACAGCCAACCCATTGATCGTCATCATGGCGTCTGTGCCCGCGAGAGTCTGGCTAAGGTGGTGCGCACTTGCGTTAAACGAAAACGCCGACAGTCCGAGGTTGTCTGTGCTGTTGCCATCCTGGTCGGCTGCACTGATTTCCAGGCTATTGCGAGCGCCGGTGGTTGTGCCATTCACCAGCAGTCGATACCCGGAACCATCGTTAACGATGGTGGCAGATATGTCAGCACCGGTATTGTTGATCGCGTCGCGCAGACCGGCGAGTGTGTTGTTACTGCTGTCAACCTGGATAGTCACGGTAGCGCTGTCTTCGTTTAGCTCAAAGCTGCTATAGGTATCCAGATCTGGATCATAGTCTGTCGTACCAAACCGAATGGTCAGCACCCCCTCTCCAACAACATCACTGGTGCTTGTATACGCATCGCTGGCAAGAGAATGTGCGCTGGCAAGACTGCTCACCTCGACCGAGAACTGGCCAGTAGGCGCAGCGGACTCAGCCGTAACACGCAGCGCATCAGTATCGGTAACCTCCACGCGCCGCTGGGCATAGGAGGAGAGTTTCCGCACGTCCCCAAGCGACGACTGCAGCGTTGATAAAGCACCCTTCAGCGTGCCATAGGCGCTGAGTTCTGCCTGCAGGATACTCTCCCGCCGATTCAGCCTGTTCTCGGTCGGGCCACGTTCTGCCTGCATAAGTTGCGTCACAAGGCCCTCGACATCAAGCCCGGACCCAATACCGGATGAAGTGATTTGCATGATTGTCGTCTCAAACAATGCTGGTGACAGGAATTAAGCAAAGGTGATGCCAACATCGGCTGGCATCACCCTTGTTACGCCTCGCTCTTGAACAGCAACCCCTTGATGGGATCACTGCGATGAGCACTTATCTGTCTTGAAATGCTGATGATTTCGTAGGGCGGAACCTGCCGAATCGTGCGCCCTGAGCGGCTATCCACGACCGTAACCATAGTGTCACCACCCGAATCATCCACGTAGATGTGCACCTCGCGACTGATGTTTTGAACATAGGAAGATACATTGTTGACTGCAGCCAGCAGGGAAGACTTGTCGTCTTGCTGCTGTCCGGATGACAATCCTTTGCCGTCACGAGGCAAAAGTTGCCGCCCACCCGAGTCCACCTTGCTCTGCCCACTCGACTTGGGAATTTTGTTAACCAGGTGCGTCCCCTCCCTGTTGATGGCCTTAGAAAAAACCGAGTGGCTACGCGCGTAGCCACTCTCAAGGGTGAGGTGTTAGCGACTGCCTTATC
>CAYGNA010000585.1:0-2513 GCA_964351065.1 uncultured Pseudomonadales bacterium | reverse complement strand
CCACGTCACGGCGGCAGCATGACGTTCAAAACCGGCGTAAACCGGGACGGCACCATTGTGGCGAGATCTGCTGATCTCGTCTTTGACAGCGGTGCCTTCGGTGCGTTTCGCCCGGGCAAAGGCGCAACCTACGGCCCAAGATGCCTTGATCCCTACCGTATGGAACACGCATCAATCACCACCAGGATGGTATACACCAATCTCGTGCCGTGCGGCTCCATGCGTTCGCCTGGTGATCCGCAGTCGATTTTTGCTGGCGAGGCTCATATAGATCTTGTCGCTCGCGAGTTAGGCATAGACCCGCTGGCGTTTCGACTAAAGAACGTCGTCAAAGAGGGTGAACTCTCGCCACTTGGGATTGCCTGGCGCGACGTCATGACGACCGAGGTGCTTAATGCGGCCGCTACTGCCATTGAATACCCAATCATTGATAGGCGAATGGCGGATGGTCGCGTTCGAGGCATAGGATTTTCCATTTGCAACCGCAACACAGGCGGCGGCACGGCGGCAGCACGTGTCACAATTTCACCAGCAGCAGAAGTGACTCTGAACATTTCCATGCGCGACACAGGCGCCGGGTTCTACACCATGCTAAGACAAGTGCTCGGTGAAGAACTGGGTGTTCCCTATGACCAGATAACACTCGAGACCTGGTCAACAGACGATCTGCAGAACGACGGCGGTGTGGGCGGCGCACGTATCACCAACGCTGCAGGTAACGCGGTACTTGAAGCGGCTGGCGCGGTAAAGAAACAACTGGCCGGTTATCTGGCCAATCGCTTTGGCTGGCTGGAGGAGTATATTCGCTATGGCAGCGGCATTGTTACGCACCTGACCGACCGCCTGCCCCTGACTGAACTGATGCAAGCTATCGGCGCCGACATCACCTCTGACGTCAACTATGAAGCGCCACCCGCTACCGGCACAGTATTCACTGCCCAGGCTGCCGAGGTTGCAGTGGATGAAGAAACCGGTGAGATTGAAGTCCTGCACTTTGTGACGGCACATGATGTGGGCACTATTCTGAATCCCATTTCACACCAGGGACAGATTGAAGGCGGATTTTTGCAGGGGCTTGGCTACGCGCTGTACGAGGAAATTGTCATAGAAGAGGGCTATGTCCAGAATGCCCACCTTGGTGACTACAAGATGCCTACCATGCGGGATATGCCAAAACTGACAACCGTCCATGTAACAAGCCGCGAACCCGGGCCCGCACCATACGGCGGCAAAGGTATTGGTGAACAGTCTGTGAGTGGGGTTGCCCCGGCAATAGTCAACGCGGTACTCGATGCCACGGGAAAGAGTTTGCGCCGCCTGCCCGTGACGGCAGAACGGGTTTTGACGGCTATTGCGGATCACAACACCTGACCGCAGGCTAATTGTTCTCCGAATAGTCTTTTACTGATTTTTGGCTATAATCGCCTGCCCTGCAGATCGAAACTGCAGTTAGCACATGGCAAAGGACATCAATGTGGCAAAGGACATTAACGTCAGACTGGATGAATCACTCGCTGACAGGGCGCAGGCTTATGCTGCGCGGCGCGGGATATCGCTTGATCAGCTGATCAGCCAGCAACTGGAACGCGCGGTCTCCAACGACGAGTATGCGGCTGCACGCCGCCAGGTGACCCAGGGACGCAGGGCTTCCCGAAACGCTGCCGAGCGCCTGCTTCGTGATCGTATCCAGGGTTAAGCAGACCTACAGAAAACAGAGTCCAGGGCTTTTCAATCAGAGCTTTTTACTCAGCGCTTTCCACTCAGAGCACCACCAACTGATTCGGCAGTTCATCCCGGTCGTGGGTTGAAGGGCAATGTAGTGCAAGTATCTCACCGCAGCTTTCAATGGCTTCAAGAAAACCTTCGATTGTGTGACCCGCCTTTACAGACTCGGTAAACCCGTCAACAATATCCTGCCATGCCTCGTTGCTAACGTGTGCACTAATGCCACGATCTGCAATGATTTCGACATAGCGTTCCGTTTCAGCGACAAAAATGAGGATACCAGTCTCGCCACTCGTGTGATGCAGGTTGTTTTCAAGAAACTGGCGGCGCGCCAGGTTTGAAGCCCGCCACTGGCGGACACGAGCTGGAATAATACGCCTGAGTACGGGTGGCGCTCGCAGCACCAGTGCCAGCACCAGAAATACTGCAATCTGCACCATCATAATTTCAGTGAGATTGAGCCAGAAAGGGGTCAGGCTAACCAGCCCCGGGGACACCAGAGCAATAATTGCAGCCCACAGGGTTGGAATATAGTGGTAATCATCGGCCTGGCTCGCCAGTACGGTCACCAACTCCGCGTCAGTCTTTTTTTCGACCGTCGCGATCGCCGCTGCCACCTGGTCCAATTCACCTTGTGTAAGCAATGTCATGGTTTACCAACCTCCACTTGCACCACCGCCACCAAAGCTGCCACCGCCGCCCGAGAAGCCACCACCACCAAAGCCGCCGCCTCGCCCATGACCACGACCACGACCACGACCACCGCCGAGCATGCCACCAATCAGCAG
>CAYGNA010000584.1:0-2532 GCA_964351065.1 uncultured Pseudomonadales bacterium | reverse complement strand
CGCGGCCTTCGCCGCCGCCGAGGTCAGCCGCCTCGACGGGGTCACGCTGCGCACAATCTTACAAAAATATAATGAACCAGGACGTTTTGCCGCTTACCTGGGCTACGAGTGGACCGTGTCACAATCCCAGGGTGGTCACCACAACGTCTTGTACCGCAACGCCGAGAACCGCAACCGCACCCCCTCGCAGCACTACCCTACGCTCTCCAGCCTGTATCAGGGTCTGCGGACCAACAACAATGTTGACGACGTGCTGATTATTCCGCACGCACACCAGCGTGGCGAATACCGCTACTCTGATCCCGAAATGGAAACCCTGATTGAAATCATGTCCATGCACGGCACCTTCGAATGGTTTGGCCGTATGTACCTGAACCACGGCCACGAGGTCGGTTTTGTGGCTGCATCTGACGACCACATTGGTCGGCCTGGTTACGCCGCGCCCAAGTCATTTTCGCTTGCGCAACGAAATGGCCTTGGCGGCGTGTTTGCAAAAGAGCGCACCGACAACGCCATCTTTGATGCCATGAAATCGTTGCGCGCTTATGCCACGACCGGGCAACGCATGATAGTGAATATGGACATCAACGGCACAGGTATTGGCCAACGCGCGCCTTACGCCGACGAGCGAATAATCACAGGCCGGGTTATCGGCACCAGCCCAATCCGTTCTGTCACGCTGTTCAGGAACGACAATATCCTGAAAGAATGGAGTTACATCAGTGCCAACAAAGACGAACTGGCACTCTCGTTCTATTCCGAATCCTACCCCTATAACCCGCAGGATAACCCGCGCGGCTGGCGGCACTGGCGTGGTACCATGGAGGTTGTTGGCGGCGAGGTGGAATCAGCATCACTGGTCGACCTGCAGAACCTTGAAACCCAACAGCTTGAACGCGACAGCAAAACACCCAACCGATTTACGTTTATGACCAATACGCGCGGCGATCACAGTACTATCAAGCTAAAGCTCAAGGGGCTCACCAACGCGACCCGAATCAAGCTCACCCTGGCAGACGCCCAGGAAACAGGCTCCGGTCCTCCTCTGCTGCGTCGTCACCAGATGATTCCCGGGCAGTCCATCGAACTGCGCGTTGCGGACATGAAAAACAACGCCGTGATAGCAGACGTTCCCTTTGATGGCTACAAAGACAGCATCACGCTCGAACGAGGTGGCACCATGCCCCTGGAAGTCGATCTGTCACTAACCGACAGCAAGCAACCAAGGCACGGGGACTACTACTTCATGCGCGTGCGCCAGGATGATGAAGGCCTGGCCTGGACCAGCCCCATCTGGATTGGTGGGAGCCCGCCCAGGTAGTGAAGCTGAACCCTTTCAAGTCGCACCTCTTCTGGTTTGTGCTGATTGGCATCGGGATTTTTGTCGCCGACGCTCTACGCGAACCAGTTGATACCATTATTGTTGATGAGGGTGTGGCGCAGCGAGTGGCAAGCCTGTGGGAGAGCCAGATGCAGCGCCCCCCCACGCAGGACGAACTGGCGAATCTGCTTGAAAGCTGGATAGAAGAAGAGATTCTGTATCGCGAGGCAATGCGGCTGGAACTGGATGCCGACGATGTCATCATCCGCCGTCGGCTGGTACAGAAGATCAGCTTTATCGCCGAAGAGTCCAGTCTTGAAGAGCCCACCGACGAGGTTCTGCTCGACTATCTGCAAACCAATGCGGCCCGCTATCAACTGCCAGCAAGATTTACCTTCTCGCAGTTACTGTTTACCAGCGCAAGCGCAGCAACCGAAGCCCTGGCAACGGTATCGGCCCTCGACAACTGGCGCACGCTTGGCGAGCCCACCCTGCTGAATCCAAGCTATGCCGACCGGAACAAGCGGGAGGTCATTTCTGCCTTTGGCAATGAATTTGCTGATGCCCTGGCAACGCTGACACCCAACGGGACCTGGCAGGGGCCAATTCAGAGCGACTTTGGCTATCACCTGGTACGGCTCGATCAGGTCAGAGAACCTGCTTCACCCGGTTTTGAGACCGTGCGCAACCTGGTACTCAGTGACTACCTGTTCGACATGCGTCAGAACGCCCGGGCCAACTACCTCAACTCCATCAAGTCCGGATACCGGGTCGAATGGCAGCTGTCAGAACAGTAACTCTCAGCACAGTAGCAACCTGGGTAGCACTACTGCTGGGGCTTGCCGTTCTGCCTGCCAGCGCCCATGAAATGCGCCCGGCTTTTGCCGGTCTTAACATCGATGAGAACGGGCTAGTCAAAGCAGAGTTTCGCCAGCCAATCATTGCCGGACAATTTCTGGACCTGCGCCTGCAGCTAAACTGCCCCGACGCCAGTGAACGCATTACGCGTACCGCAAACGCCAGCCTGACACAGCGCTGGACAGCGCAGTGTGATGAGAACGGACTCACGGACCTTGCCATCACCGGCCTCTCCGGTACCTTGACCGACCTGCTGGTTACCGTGACTCGTGCTGACGGCGCTATTGAGAATTTCCTGGTGAAGCCCGAGGCCCCCTACCTGGACCTTCGGCCCCGGGAACCGCCGCTGCTGC
>CAYGNA010000583.1:0-2540 GCA_964351065.1 uncultured Pseudomonadales bacterium | reverse complement strand
GAATAAGCGCGATGGCCCCCGAAGCAACCGGTGCGGCAGAGGATGTGCCATTAACTGAAGTGCTATAGTTGCAGTTCGGGTTATCCGCGCTCTTGCCCTGGTCCTCAAACGGATTCACCGCTGAGGTTGTCGCGTTAACATAACCGCTGCTGCACCCCATCAGGTCCGTTGTAATCATTGCAGGCGTCAGGTTCGTTGCCTCGACGTAGCTGCTGTTACTGCCGTCTTCGCCACCCGGTGCAGAAATCCAGATCGCTGATCCCGCGGTGGAGTAGCTGGCCTTTTTGCCATCTGCCGCCAAAGCGCCAACGGTGATGTTCTGGGGCAACACCATCTCCGGGTCCATGATCGAATTCTGGCAACTGATCCCAATCTCGTTGGCACCGGAACAGTCGCCACCCTCCACGTCACTGAAGGCATTACCCGCCGAGCGGACATAAATCGCCCCCTTGCCACCACGCAGGGTGTTTACGCCCGCAACGTACTGCGCTTCGATGACGTCAATCACCTTGCTGTCGTCAGTCGGATCACTGCCGTAACTCTGATTGAAGATATCAACGCCCATGGCATATTGCGCACCACCCAGGGCCGCAACAAAATCCGGATCATTACCTGTCGCCAGCACATTAAAGCCAAGCAGCGAGGCATCTGGCGCAACCCCCCGACCGCCAAGGCTATTCCAGCCTTTTGCCGCGATCAGCCCGGCAACACTGGTTCCATGGTCACCCGTGGGCTGCCCCTCGCTCATGGGCGGAGGATTCGGTGTCGGGTCATTGGACTGGTCAGAGAAATTAAAAGACCCTCCCTGTATCACATTGGGCGCCAGGTCTTCATGGGAAATCTGCAGGCCCGAGTCCAGTACCGCCACCTTCACACCAGTGCCCGTTACTCCGGCGGCAATCACCACGTCGACATTAATGTCCTCGCCAACACCACCACCCGCGGATGCAAAGGCAGCTTGCCCGGTGTTGTCCAGGTGCCACTGGTGCTTGTAGAGCGGGTCGGTGCGCAAATCCAGGGTCACCGTAACCGGCACCGAATCGGCAAAACCATCATTCACCTTGTAGGTAAAGGTATCTGTTGTCGCATCAACAACACCCTGATTGGGCTGGTAGTTGAAAGTTCCGGCCGCTGCATCAAGAATGGTGACAGTTCCCTTGGTCGCATTGGTTGTCACTGAATAGGTCAGTGAACGGCTGTCCTGGGCGGTTCCTGTCAGGGTACCCAATGAGAGCGTCGAGGCCGCTGGCAACAAGGCAACCACTGCCGAGGACGTTGAACCGGTAGGTAGCGTGTGTACGTTTGAATTGTTGGGCTGGGCGTCTGCATTGTCGCCCACGCCGTCGCCGTCGGTATCCCGGCTTTCGCTCGCGTCACTCGGGAAGGCATCCTCACTGTCCGGGACACCGTCACCATCGCTGTCACCCGGTGTTGAAGTTTCCAGCACCTCAAACACTTCAACGATGCCAACACCCGTCGAATCCCCGAAGCCGGAAACGATGGCTGTATAGGGACCGGGCATGAGTTCCATGTAGACGGTCGCCTCAAGACTGTTGGTAGGGCGAAGGTCGGCCGGGATCTTCTCCTTGTCCGCATTGTCCGCGCTGTCCCAGTCATCGTTGGACTTGATCACCGTGGCGCCCGAAAATATCGCCATCTGCGGGTCCGCCAGCGTATTCGGGACTCCCTGGTCAGCCAGGCTGGGGCCCTTGGCCCGGATTACCACCTTTTTGGCTGTGGTGCCGGCAATCACCAGGCCGCCGATCATCACGCCATCACCGGTTTGCACAAAGCCACGTGTGGCGATGATATCTAACCGCGTCACCCCGGTGTCACCGACTACAAATATTTCAACCACACCAATACCGGTGGCACCGTTCTTGCCACCAACAATCGCCGTGTAAGCGCCAGGTTGTAAGGTCGTGGCAATGACTGCCTCGGCAGGGTAAGCCGTGGGCTTCAGGTCTTCCGGAATCAGGTTGACGCCGGCGTGGGTCTGCCAGTCATCGTTGGAGTCGATGACCGTAGCACCGGAGAAAAGGGCCATTTCTGGATCAGCCAGCGCACCACTGACACCCGCATCAGTCAGTGACGGGCCACGAGCGCGGATCACAACCGTTTTGGGTTCGGTGCCAGATATAACAAGGCCACCGATCAGCACATTGTCGCCTGTGCCAATAAAACCCCGCGTTGCGAGGTTCTGCAAACGATTCTCAGCCAGCACACTCGTACTGGTGATAAGCACCAGGCCCAACAGGAGCCCCTTTGTTTGCTTGCTGATAGCTGGCTCCTTTGCCTGGACTTCTTACGCCACTTGGAGGCATTGAACACAATTTTTGTCGTGAGGGCAAAACAAAAATTGCGTCGTCGGGCCGACATCTGGGCGTCAGGAGAGAGAGGTCCCTCCACTTCGGTCGGGACGACGCTTACGCGTCGTTTCGACCGGAGCCGCGTGAGCGGCAGAGCGGAGAAATCTCACCCCACCACAGTCAAAACCACCCTTCCACAGCGCCATCCACCTCCATCCAACATCGCTTCCG
>CAYGNA010000582.1:0-2540 GCA_964351065.1 uncultured Pseudomonadales bacterium | reverse complement strand
ATCCTGTTTATGATTTTCGGGCTGAGTTCACTCAAGTGGTTCAGACTTCGTCAGGATCGGGAAATCACCTTATCGGCAGGTATGGCCCTTGTTGCACTCACCGTCTTTGCGATCTCATCACTCGGCGCAGGCTCCTTCTATCCCAAGGCAAGTGCAGTCATAATGTGGTGCATGGTAGGCGCTTTTACTGGGATCAGGTATGCTGAAAAGCCAACCGTCGAAGCCATATCAGACGCAATTCCAGATAACCAGAACGTACCTCAAGGACTCTGGCTACGTTTGCCTAAATCATAAGCAGTCGGAGATACACCTTAATGTCACGCGCGCCAGACTTTCTTGGGATAGGTGCCGCCAGGTCAGGGACAACCTGGCTAGGCAGGGTTCTCGCCGAGCATCCAGATATCTGGATTCCTCGACGCAAGGAACTCCATTACTGGTCCAGATCCGACAAATACCTCTCTCCGGGTTTCCTTGGCCAATCCTCAGTGCTGAACCGGCTAACAGGATTCGATCCGGAATCTCGCCGGTTCAGGTGGGAACTGACCAAGGCAGTTGGAAGAGACATCTACTACCGAGATTGGGGGCAGCTTCGATGGGATCTGCACTATTTCCTGGGAGAATGTGACGACGAATGGTACTTATCTCTATTTAGCGAACGTTCTGAGAAGTTGGTAGGTGAAATCACTCCCGCGTACGGGTTACTCGACGACGAAGATGTGGGGACACTTGCTCGCAAGATTCCTGCGCTCAAAGTCTTTTACATTATGAGAGACCCAATCGACCGGGCATGGTCGACAATTTGCTACCACGACAGTCGACGACAGTTATCTATCGACAAAATGACTGATAACGAAATTCTTGCGTATGTAACTACTGAGAATGTAATGCAGCGGTCAGACTATCGCGCGGTCATTAAGCGATGGCAAAGTGCTTTTGGTGCTGATCGGGTACTACTTGTTTATTACGATGAAATTTCAGCAGACCCATTGGGATTGTTGCACCGCGTGAACAAATTTCTTGAAATAGGCGATTCAGAAGCACAGGCGCAGATCGTGAGCCGTCGAGTCAATGAATCAAGCTCCCGGCCAATGCCCGCGTTCCTCCGTGCAGAACTCTATAAGCGCTACGAGCGGGAGCTTCTAGATCTATCGGATCAACTGGGCGGCTACACTAATGAATGGCTCAAAAAGTATGCCTAGCGCATGACTCCTAAAGAGTTTGTGTACAAATGGTTGGCACTTGGCCTGGAACCCTTGCACCGGCAGCTTTTCGGCAGTCAGGAACCCCGCGTCTGTATGTTCGTCTTTCACGGGATCTACGAGGACCAGTCCAATGATCTGGTGTCGAGCAGCAGTCGCAGTGCCGCACAGTTTCGTGCGGGCATTGAGGCGTTGAAGCAAAAGTATGAGATTGTATCGCTCGACACCGCTGCAAGCCTGCTCGAACAGTCAACACCGCTGGATCGAGACTACGTTGTTCTGACTTTTGATGACAGTCTCAAGTGTGCAGTGGACATTACCGCGCCTATCCTGAGAGATCTGGACGTCAATGGCACGTTCTATCTGTCAACCAATGTAATCGATAATGCGGGTCATTATTGGTGGAGTCGCCTCGAATACGCGGTGCATCACGCCAAAGATTCGAAGATGATCAACATTAAGGTCAACGACAAACACTTCAAGGTTTATAAAGACCAGTCAATAGATGCTTTGCGCTCCATAAAGACCGCTATCGCTTTTGTCGATGAAGAGGAGCGGGAAGGCATAATTCGAGAAATCGAATCCAGGTTGGGAAGCAGCCTCGTGGAAGGCGTGCACAAATATCCATGTGCTGAGCCTATGACCTGGAGTGACGCCAGACGACTCGTTGAAATGGGTATGTCTGTGGGCAGCCACACCCTTTCACACCCAAACCTCACAACGTTGGATGAGGACAAGATAGAAAAAGAGTTTTCAGAATCGCGCCGGATACTGGAACAAAAACTGAATATTACCTGTGAGCATCTCGCCTATCCTTACGGATATAGTACCGAGACCGCGAGGCAGGTAGCCCGTCGTGCGGGCTATCGAACGGCAGTCCGTTCCGGGATTCCTGCGTGGAACCAGCGCGGTGACGATCTTTTTGCTCTAGACAGGGTGGCCATGCACCGGGCAAGTTGGATGGCACCATATCAGGTAAGCGGTTACCACTCCTTTCTCTCCAACGTGCGCGACAGGTTTTTTGGTCGGTCATGAACCTACTGGTGCGATAACAACCAGATAACCACGGCACCCAGCGTTATAGACAGGCCACCCATAATTACTGTCAGGATCGAATAAGGGCGCTCTGCGAGCACGCTTATACGCGCCGGCGGACGCTTCAGGTTGACTATTCTCAGGTCCAGCCCAAGCACGGCGGTCACTTTCGTATAGGGAAGTGCATCGTATGAGTAGAAAAGATATTTTTCACCAACCGCCTGTTCAAAAGCCATGTCAGGCGGCGTGTCCCTTAGAGACCTTTTGATTTCACGGCGGGCATTGACGTCACTTACGTGTCCCATG
>CAYGNA010000581.1:0-2543 GCA_964351065.1 uncultured Pseudomonadales bacterium | reverse complement strand
CAGGAGCCAACTGCATGAAGTAGCGCTCTGCCGCAGCGGCAATTCTGCGCGTTTCGGAGATGCCGCCAGCGTGACCGAGATCCGGTTGCAGGATAGCTACAGCCTGTTGCTCAATGATGGGGCGGAAATCCCAACGATTGTATTCCCGCTCACCTGTTGCCAGCGGGATAGGGCTGGAGCGGGTAACCGTCAGCAGCGCATCAATGTTGCGTGGCGGTATGGGCTCTTCGAAGAATAATATGTCCAGCGAGGCGATTGCATGGGCGATTTCAAGTGCCACATGTGGCGTCTGTTTGCCATGCGCATCGACCATCAGCGCAACGTCCGCACCAACCGCGTCACGTACGGCGGCCACGGTTTCGTAGGTCAGGGCGGCAGCTTTGGCATCGCGTACTGGTTCGGGACTACCTGTGACCTGAAGTTTGAGGGCACGATAGCCTTCCTCCACCAGGGCTATACTGCGTTCGACGACCTCGTTCTTGTTTCTCCCCAAAGGATGGGAGTACATCCAGATGCGGTCCCGCACTGCTCCTCCAAGCAACTGCCAGACCGGAAGCTCAAGGCGTTTACCGGCGATGTCCCACAATGCCTGGTCGATCGCGCTGAGTGCGGTGGACTGGATGATTCCACCGCGGTGAAAGCTGTTGCGGAACAAAACCTGCCAGTGCCTTTCTATCTGGCTGTCATCCTGACCGATAAGATACTCAGCGAAATCCTCGACAGCCCCGACGATTGCACGTGCTTTATGTGGGATGGTTCCTTCGCCGTAACCTTCCAGGCCATCAGCAGATTTCACCCGGACAATAACCATGTTGCCGTGCCCAAGATTTACAACAAACGGTTTAACTTCGATTATCGACGCCATGTGTCTGATCCCTGATTGTCTGTTTAAGGTTTATTGAATATTGCAACAATAGTGCGTATTGCGCATTAAAAAGATTTCGCGCTGCCTGGTCAAGCATGACCAGGACTCTCTCCTCCAGATTATGAGTGCTCATTGTTTTGCTTGGTTGGTGTTAAACATGCGGGCTTTTCCGGACGTTTGCCTGAATCCGGAGATGCAGGAAACAATGCGCTGAATGGTTAGCAGACAAGTACAGATCTGTTTGTCCCGTGTGTTGCAAATGGCTAATAAAGCACCTAGTATGCGTTAGTCGCAACTAAGGGCTTCGAGGTTTGATGCCCACACTTGAGGCGATGGCAACCTGAACGATGGTTGGCATCTGCAGAATAATTTTGGGGCCATGGGAGGGTCTTATGTCTGTTAACTGGCAATCAACGATAGTTTCGGTGTGTTTTCTGGTGGTTTCCTGCGCGATCACGGCTGCGCCGCAGGAAATCGAAGAAATTACGGTGACCGCTTCAAAGCGGGAGCAAACGCTCCAGCAAACTGCCATCGCGGTATCGGTCGTCGCTCAAGAGGAAATCGAGCGCAGCATGATTCTTGATCTGCATGACCTGCAGGTACTGGTTCCATCACTTCGTATCGAGACAGGCAACAGGTCGGTCGAGGCCAATTACGCGATACGGGGTTTTGGCAATGGTGGAAGTGCACCGGGCACAGAACCGGCGGTTGGTGTGTTCATTGACGGCGTCTTCCGATCACGCTCGACCGCAACAGTACTTGACCTACCGAGGCTTGAACGTGTGGAGGTTCTTCGGGGCCCACAGAATACGTTGTTTGGCAAAAATGCGTCAGCGGGGGTTATCAGCATCATCACACCAGAACCCTCATTTGAGACTTCAAGCACCGTCGAAGCGACAGTTGGCCGATTCGATCAGCGAGTTGTAAAAGGCTATTGGACGGGTTCTGTGTCTGACAGGTTGGCTGTGAGTTTGTCAGGCACCATAAACAAACGGGATGGTTTTGCCAAGACGCCACTCGGCCTCGACGACCTGAATGAGAAGAATCGCCTGGGGATACGTATGCAGGCCCTTTATGAACCCTCAGACGTAATGAGCTTCAGACTGATTGCTGACTACACGGAAATGGATGAAAGTTGCTGTGTGACCGGCAATGTTCAGACTGGCGGTACCGAGCCAATCATCATTGCACTGGGTGGCAAGGTTCGCAGCGACTCTGCAGACAACTTCACTCGCGAAGGATTCATCAACTTTAATCAGGAAAACAAGCTTGAAGACAGCGGTATATCGCTACATGCCGACATCAGTTTCGACGGGTTTTCTCTGACCTCCATCACGGCCTATCGCAACAATCACCGTGGGCCTGTCCGCAGCGACACAGACTATACAACGCTGGATATTGCGGGTGCACTTAATGAGAGGAAAATCAAGACCTTCTCCCAGGAAATCAGGCTTACCTCAATGGGTGATGGTGTGTTTGAATGGATGATCGGTGCCTTTTTGTTTGATGAAAAAATTTCTGATAACGGCAATACCATTTATGGTGAAGATCTTCGAGAGTATGCGTTTCGGCTGGTAGGCGGTAACCTGGATGGCACTGGGGGACCGCTCGGTGTACTTGAAACTGCACTGGGTCTTGAAGGCCAATTTTTCAACGCGGATATCATTGTTGGCGCCCC
>CAYGNA010000580.1:0-2545 GCA_964351065.1 uncultured Pseudomonadales bacterium | reverse complement strand
GAATATGAATCCGGTCAAACCCACCGGTGCCTGCGTCAAATCCGGTGCCAAGAACGAGGACATCGAGTTCATGGAATCCATCTTTGGTCTGGACACCTTCGGGCGTAACTTGCAGGATCGGATCCTCTCTCACGTCAACCAGCGAAACATTTTCCTGATTGAAGACATCATAGTAAGTCTGTTCAAGGGATGGTCTCTTTGCGCCGAAGGGATGAGGTGGCTCCATCGGCGCCAGCTTTTCCGCCAAAAGGGGATCTTTCAGGCGAGACCTTGTTTTGTCCCGCCAGAAATCATAGGCCAGGCGGTTCGATCCCGCGTTGTACAGTACATCGGAAAAGGTCCCGGCCCAGAAGTGAAAACCACCTTTTTGCCAGGCTGCTTCAAAAATCTTCAACCGTTCTTCTTCTGGTACCTCCATCGCGGATCGCTCATCCGGTTCCATATCATAAAACGAGGAGCGACCCGTGTTCCGTTTTCGAAATATGGCCGGATACTCGCGTTTTATCTCATCCTGTTCGGCTTTCGTGAAACTGCGCTGTTGCATGGGCAGTGCAAGGTTCGGCGTTCGCTGGAATACTGTCGTGTGGCCTGCGACTTTCGCCGACTCCTGCGTCACCTGCACACCACTGGCACCAGTGCCTATTATGCCGACACGTTTACCGTCAAAATCAACGCCATCTGCGGGCCACCTGGCAGTGTGATGACATGGCCCGGCAAACTTGTCCAGTCCGGGAATATCGGGAATGTATGCCTGGGCTGCAAACCCCAGACATGGCAGAAGAAACTTGGCACGCACCCGAAAGCCATCCTCAGCTCGTAGATGCCAGAGCTCATCAGACTCCTCGAATTGCGCCGAAGCGATCCGCGTTTCAAACCGGACGTCACGACTGATATCCAGTGTCTTATCCACATGATGAAAATACGCTTTCAAATCAACCTGGGACGGAAATCGTTCGGGCCAGTACCAGTCCCGCCAGACCTCGGGCATCGAGAACTCATAGTTGGGAATATGGGAGTCCACACGCGCTCCGGGATAGCTGTTCCAGTACCAGATACCACCCAGATCTTTACCCGCATCCACTAACAGCACGGAATACCCTTCCTGCCTCAACCGGTAGAGCTGATAAACGCCATTGAAGCCAGCGCCGATTACGACGACATCGAACAATTCGGATTGCTGTGTGTTCTGATTTTTTTCCATCGTCCTGCTCAATTCAAGCCAAGGGTTTCTTTGGCTGCCTGGGTTGCCCGCTTGTAGTCCGCCTTTCCGTTCGGTGCTCTTAGTGGTACATCAGTCACGACGATATACTTAGGGGCTTTGTATGCGGCAAGATACTTTTTAACAAAGTCTTTAAGCTCCTGTTCATCCAGTTCCACACCACCCGCCAACACGACCACGCCGGTCACCGCCTGACCCCAGCGGTCGTCCGGAACCCCTACCACAAGCGCATCGTCAATACTCTCATGCAGTTTCAGGACTTCTTCAATTTCTTCCGGAAATATTTTCTCGCCACCACTGTTGATGCAGACTGAACCTCTGCCCAGCAGCGTCAGGGTGCCATCAGCCGCAACCGTACACCAGTCTCCCGGGATCGAATATCTCACTCCATGGATTACCGGGAAGGTCTTTGCGGTCTTTTCCTCGTCCTTGTAATACCCGACGGGAATATTCCCGGACCGGGCAACAAATCCTGCTTCTCCGCTCCCCGACGATACTTCGCGGTGGTCCTCGGTAAACACCTTGCAATGCTCACCTATCTGGAATTTCGCTGTACTGGACTCAGAGTCCTTCGTCGTTCTCGATGCACCAAACCCTATCGCCTCGGAAGCGCCGAAGGAATCCACTAGGACCATGTTCTCATTATGCCGGAGCAAACCCTTTTTAACTTCCGGTGACCACATGACGCCTGAACTGATCACGCCGATCATGCTGCTGATATCGTACTGATCGCCGTTCTCGTCCAACTCCCTGAGCATGGGTTTGGCGAACGCGTCGCCGACTATTGCCATTGAATTGACTTTGTACCGTTCTACTGCGCGCCACAAGGCTGCCGGGTCCAGACTGGTTTCAGGCACGGTGACCACGGCCCCACCCTGATTGAGGGTATTGATAGCACTCAGCATCGCAGTGCCATGCATCAGCGGACATGCTGCCAACAGCCTCGGCCAGAATGGCGCAGCGGCAACCCGCGCCGCATGCTCCTCCGGTGAAGCCGGCGGCTCGACACCAGGTTGAAGAATCGAGGCGCCTGCGCCACCGGCGTTCCAGATGGCCTCTTGTTCCCACATCACACCTTTGGGCATCCCGGTTGTTCCGCCGGTGTATAAAAAGAGCAGATCAGTACCCTGCCTTTCTATATTCAACCTGTCGGCGTCGCCCGATTCCGTTACCTGCCGATAAGATGTGGCGTAATCCGGTACAGGGTCTTCTTCAGAAAAATACGCAGGGATTTCGATATAGGTCTTAACCTTCGGCAGCCGGTCGCGGAGGCTGTCTACCTGTTCACGAAACTCTCTTGCATAGACCACCGCTTCAGCATCGGAA
>CAYGNA010000579.1:0-2548 GCA_964351065.1 uncultured Pseudomonadales bacterium | reverse complement strand
CCCATCCTGACAGGGACAATCCAGAGATACCAGGCTGCTGATTCCACCAACAAAGGGTCGTCATTAACGAGAGAGATGATCTCCTCGCCAAAAGGCGCCACCAGCACAAAACAGAAGAATCCCCAGAAAATGCAAAAGCGATGGCTTAATCGCAGGCCCGTATAAATACGCTCGGTGTTCCTGGCACCCCAGTTCTGGCCAACAAAAGGCCCAACCGAGGATGACAGTGACATCAAAATCATCTGCAGCAGCATCTCTATGCGCGACGTGATACCAAACCCCGCGACCACCTCGGGGCCGTGGGCAGCGAGCAACCAGATGATGACACCAATGGTAAACGGCCCAATCAGGCTGGAGAGCATGGAGGGTAGGCCAATATAGAGAATCTCCCTGGCCGACCGCCAGACGCCCCTGAATGCGTCAAGACTAAACAGCAGGAGATTTTCGTCCCGGATCATTACCCAGGCCATACCAGTCGTACGCAGCAGGCCCGCAATCACGCCTGCCCAGGCCGCGCCGATAAAACCCCATTCCGGCAGCCCAAGCAGTCCAAAAATGAGGAGCGGCGACAGGATCATCTGTATGGCAGATGTCGTCGTCATGATGTAACCAGGAATACGCGCGTTGCCGACCGAGCGAAGGATGGTGCTACCAACCATCGGCAGTGTAAAAAACATCAAACCGATGGTGTAAACAGTCACGTAATCTACCACCAGTGGCAGAATGTCCTCTTTGGCGCCCATCAGCGAGAAGACCTCGCGCTGCCAGGTGATCGCGGCTGCAGCCAAAAGAAGCACCAGAACAAAAGTCAGAACCATCGCGTGGGTTGCAAGCCGGCGTACCCGATGCCGGTCACCAGCACCCTGCGCCCGGGCAATAAATGATGCGGCACCGTTGCCAAGCCCCATGGACACACTGGTCAGCCCCATCACCAGCGGAAATGTAAAACTGTAGGCCGCAAGCTCGGTCGCC
The DNA here is from genome assembly GCA_964351065.1 of uncultured Pseudomonadales bacterium. GTDB lineage: Bacteria > Pseudomonadota > Gammaproteobacteria > Pseudomonadales > Azotimanducaceae > JANQJA01. The sequence continues at coordinate 1,576 of CAYGNA010000579.1, read as the reverse complement.
CCCAGCATGCCAATAAAGATGGTATCGGTCATTGACGCGACAATCATGGACGCAATACCCAGGAACATGGGCACTGTCATGCGCACAAGATGCGCTGGTATTGGCCCTTCGGTGAGATTCTGGGAAAGCGCCATGACAAAATCCGACGGGGAAAAAGATCATCCACAAAAACGTGGGTGTCCCACACTCAATCTACAAGAATCGTGGGTGTCCCCAACTTAACCATGATTGTTGCGTGGATCGCAATGGAGGCAGGGGTCGCAGAAATGGCAGGCAAAAAAAAGCCGCTCAAGAGAGCGGCTTTTCGTCAAACGTGTTTCTGATCAGGCAATCGCGATGCTGCGGCGACGTACTGATGCAAAACCAATGCTCATCAGGCCAAGCATGATCATGGCGATCGTATTCGGCTCTGGCACGCTGGCGATGGTCGCATAACCGTTCATTTCGTCGTTACCACAGGACATGGTCCAGTGTGCGTAAATGTCCAGGTCTGAAGACAGATCAAGGCCAGTCTTGGTCAGGTCAATGCTGAAGGTACGGAAGTAGCTGGTACCGCCATAACCACCACTGGTGGTGCCCGAACCGGATGTATCAGCAAAAATTGCGTCTGCAACCAGCGCACCGCCGCTCATGGCAAATGGCAATGATACCGTGTGACCACCCGGCGCTGTGTCGCCACCAACAACACGGCCACCCCACTGAACGCCCGAGTAAAAGCCAAGAGCATCAACGCCGTCACCAGTGCCATCATCGCCGTAAGTGTCAGCGTCAACAGTACGCTGATTGACGTTACCGCTGCTGTAATTGTTATGGTAATCCTTGGTCATCTGACCAAAGTCGATGGCATAGCCATAGTCGTCGCCTACCGCTGGGCCACCAAAATTCAGTGCAATATCACCTGTCCAGTAGTTTACGCCACCATGAACAGTAGGGTTTCCGCTGATAATATCGAAGCCGGTCTGAATGCCGATTTCGAAAGTGCTGCCTGACTGCCGGTAGAAGAGGTACTCAGCGTCGAAAGCCTGACCGCCCGCACCTGGAGATACAGTTCCGTCCTCATTTGGCGTCATTCCGCTGAACAGTGTCCAGCCGCCGCTTGAGAATGTTGACAAAACGCCTGCCTGTGCCGATCCGGCTGAGATTAACAGGGCAGCTCCGATTGCGCCTGCTTTCAAAATTCGTTCAATTTTCATGTCTAGATTCCTGTGTGTCGGGCTTCAAATGTTACTGGCTATCCTATATACAGAAATCGTGCCAACTACATATATTCTTTATTTATCAATAGGTTGCATAATCTTCAGTGCTGACAGCACAGGGAAGTGTAAAATAAACCGACGATGCATTCCTGTAATCGGAAGTACCATGAAGGCGAGCACTATCCTTGGCAATCTGACTAATTTTGGCCCCAAACCCCCGTGTCATCCGCCTGGCAGAGGTCGGGGTGCCCATAATTGCAAAAGGATTGAACCGATAGCGGCCCGGTTTTTCGAAGATCCAACAGGTGGCCACCAGCAACTGTCGGAATTTTTTACATGGCACAGAGAACAGCCGACCTCTATACAACGCACCCCTTCAT
>CAYGNA010000578.1:0-2552 GCA_964351065.1 uncultured Pseudomonadales bacterium | reverse complement strand
TAGAGAGCCGCGAGTGTCTTGGCACGTCTGTGCAGGTCACATTTCCCGGGATCGCGACACCAATCGCCAAAATTGCCTAAAGCTTTTCGGTGAGCTGTCGATAAGTAAGTCACGTGCCGTTTACCCAGGGGTAGCTTAATGTTGTCAGCGCTGTCAGCCTCCATCTCCGGAGATATAGTTGATGCCTGCTATTGCCTCTGAAGCCTCAGACGCGCTAGCGCTCATGGAGCAGCGCTTTAACGCAGGCCTGTTTACCTTCTGCCGCAACGAGCGCTTGTTTAGTCTGTCTGAGAATGCTGCTCGTATTCTGGGTACGCTCAACTCAATTGACCTGGAGCAGTTGGCGAAACGGCTTAACGGAGCCGATCGTGAACGATTCATCACCAACATTGGGCAGGACGGCGCAAAATCAATCTCTGTGACGCTGGCCGATGGGACCAGGGTTCAGTTTTCCTGGGTCGGCGCAGAATCCGGTCCGGTGTCTGGCATGGTCGAAGCCTCGGCTGACACTGATTCGGTTGAGGCCATCATGTCACTGCTGCCATTTCCAGTCCTCATCTTCGATGCCAAACTTCAGCCACGCTATGCCAATTCACTGGCAGGTGCCATGTTGGGTGCCGAGGAAGGTGCCGGCCTGAAATTTTATCGTGAAGGCAGTGACGAAATCTGTACCAATGAAGATTTACCGATGTCGAGGGTATTGCGTACGGGTAAACCGGCGTCGGTCTCTGATATTGAAAGAATATCGAGCAACGGGTCGCGGGTACCTATCATCGTATGGTCCAGGCCATATCGATTGCTGCACAACGGCAAGGTGGATGAAGTGCTTGCCGTTGTGTTGAGCAGCGATCATTCGAGCCTGACTAAACAAATCCACCGCATAAGGCTTGAAGCAGAGAACGCATCAAAAGCCAAAAATCGCTTTCTCGCCAATATATCGCACGAACTCCGAACGCCGCTTACTGCGATTCTTGGATTTCTGCAACTGGCGACCCAGGGTGATGATGTCTCAAGACATCAGCGCAGGAATATTGAACTTGCGCGAGAATCCGGGCAAAAACTCTGCTCTCTGATTGATAACATTCTCGAAATCGCCCAGATCGAAGCCAATGAAGTTGATCTCGAAATCACCCGGTTTAACATTCGTGAACTGATTGTGGCGATTGATGACCTGTTTGCGCCACAGGCTGAACTAAAGGGGGTGAGATTTGTAACGCATGTATCTGACGCCCTGACCGAGGTGGAGAGCGACCGGGACAAGATCAGGCAAATGCTGATTGCACTTGTCGACAATGCCGTCAAGTTTACCAACCAGGGCACGGTTCGGGTCAGTGTGTTGTTACATGACAGTCGCCTTGTCATCGAAGTATCAGATACGGGGCGAGGCATTCCCGAGGAGCGTCGCCGCAGGCTGTTTGAGCCCTTCCAGGAGCAACTGGACTACCAGAGTGTATATGGTCAGGCGATTGGCCTGGGCCTGCCACTGTGTAAAAGCTATACCACGCTGATGCAGGGTGATCTGTCCGTTGAGAGCGGGCCGGGAAAAGGTTCTGCGTTTCGCATTGTGTTACCCCTGGCAAATGCTGGTGAAATGGATTCAACCGAGCAAGGCGCCGGTTTTTCGCCTGGCATCCCTGATTTCGAGCTCGCGCTGGATGATGCCGATGACGTGTATTGTTCAGATGCGGGTGACCTGGCGATGGCTATCGAAGCGCTGTCAACCGGAACGCTCAGTGCTCTACAGGACGCGTTACTAAGAGCGGATCCTGTGACTTTTCGATCTTTGCTGGCAGAGGCTGGCCTTGATGACAATAGTGAACGGCAGATTGAATACATGGTGAACTCATATCAATACGACGAGGTGCTCAACTTGCTAGCGGGAAGGCACCAGATGCGAGAGGAGGTGTCCTGAATGTCATTCATGATCTACTTTGACCATGAAAATCGTGTCATTTACCAGAAGGCAAGTGGAGTGATGAATCAATCCCAGATGGAGGAAGCCAATCAACACATCGGAACGGTTCCGGGGTGCGATGACTACTCACTTATTCTCGACTTTACCGAAGTCAGGCTGTTCGACATACCTGAACATACCCTGGAGAAACTGGGGCGCAAGATTCGCCTTGAAATACCAGTCCGCCTCCGTGCGTTGATTATCGGCGAACGATCGTTTGAGGCCGCAGAATCATTTGCAGCCCATGCTTCCAATGCCTTCCGCACTATCCGCGTGTTTCAAACACTCCCGGATGCATGTCACTGGCTGCTGGTTAACGAGCAAGACCTGCTGCGCAAATGCAGTGGCTATCGTCCAGCTGACACTGTCTATGATTCCAACTCGGATCACTGGCAATACGTCTAGCTGGCTCCTGGAAACTAATCCTGGTCTGAAAGGTCAATGGGCGAGAGAACGCGAATCGATTTCACCTCCCACCGGGCAGCGCATCGCCGCACCTCAGTTGGCAGTGGCAGGTGAAATGACGGGGAATGCGGGTTTGTACCGCTTTGGCCGGACGCAAAATCGTCTTCTCGACGGGAGGCCCGCAGGGCCGGAT
>CAYGNA010000577.1:0-2557 GCA_964351065.1 uncultured Pseudomonadales bacterium | reverse complement strand
GTGATGTCCCAGGTCAACTCGCCAAATAGACCCATCTGGTTGTCAGTGCGTAGTACATCGTTGCGGAAAATGACGTCAGGGGGAAAGGGCCCTGGTTCTGAGATATAACCGGTCTGGAAAGGGAAGTTGGGGGAGAACCCGGTCTGGGTACCGTAACCGTCCACCAACTCGGATCCTGGATAGGTGAAGTCGTTGCGCTCTTTTAGCTCAAGGTCACTGACAAAACCACCGACCGTCGCACGTATACGCCTGTCCGCGGGCGTGTTGATCCTGATTTCGTGTGTCGATACCCTGGTTCGTGTCAGAGACTGCACATACATGTCCGGGGTCTGGCAGGTGCCCGCTGGCGCAGCACCACCTGGATAGGAAACCGAACTGTCGCAGATGTAATAGGGCAGGTACTGGCCTACGAACAGGTAATCGGAATAATCAACACGCTGCTCTGTTTCACGGTCTGTGAAAGCGCCGGTATACAGTGCTTCCAGCGCACCAATGCGCCCCTCAAGCGTCCAGTTGGTGTTGTGGTAGTAATCTTCTATGGTGTCGTCCTGGTAACGCGAAATCTCCAGATCACCAAGATCGGGGTCGGCAAAGAACACACCTTCAGAATCCAGGCTCTGCTGGGAGTGTCCCACCAGCAGGCTCCAGTCTTCATTGATATCGTAGCGCGCACTGATTCGGCCACCGCTGTACGTGGTCTCGTTGAAGTCTTCTTCAGTTCTTGCCGAATTGTTGGCAGGCAAGAAAGTAACGCCACTCAGGTCGGCAGTAGACTGAAAACCCGCTCGTTGTGCACTGACAGGTACGCCATTTTTACGCATCGTACCCTGCGGACGAAACCGGGCGCTTTCACTCACATCCAGCGTACCCGCCACGTTGTCCACGTAGCCACCCATATTGTCCACATAGACCACGCCACGAACAGTAAGCTGATCATTGACAGGGATATTGACCATCCCTTCAACGTTATTGCTCATTTCGCCGCCCTGCGTAAATGCGGTGCCAAATTTCACACTGGCGTAGGTGCCGGTGGGGTCAGGCTTGTTCGTAATTAATCGAATGGTACCCGCCTGGGAACTTGCGCCAAAAAGTGTGCCTTGGGGGCCAGACAGAACCTCCACGCGCGCCATATCCGCGGTATACACATCGAGGTTTCGGCCAGGTTGTGAAAGTGGCTGTTCGTCCAGATAAAGGGCAACATTTGGCGCGAGACCCGCGACCCCTGCTGTTGTCAGGTTAGGTGTGGTAGAGGCAAGCCCGCGAATGTAGATGGTGTTCTGACCTGGCCCACTACCGCCGGCAGATACGCCAGGTAGCTGGATCAGGTAGTCGCTGAAGTTTGCAACACCCAACTGCTCCAGCCGGGTTTCGTTCATCGCTTGCACAGCAACCGGTATATCCTGCGTACTTTCCTGCCGCTTGGTTGCGGTTACTGTGACTTCCTCTATCTCCGCCAATGCACTACTGGACAATCCAGCAGCAATCACGCCCGCAACCGCAACGGTAAGCTTCTTTCGTTTCAACATAGATCCCCTACCAGTTCATTTTGTGATTTAAGTAGCTGGCGGAGTATAGCAAAACAAATTATTTTTGTTTTTATGTCAAATTATTTTTGTCTTATTACTTAAAGCCGAACAAACAATCCGGCATCTGGCCCAGGCAATTTAATTCAGGAATCTAATTCAGGACACCCACTATCAATAGAACGCCATAAGCACCTGGAAGACCGGGAAGAAGCGGTAAGCGGCTGGAAACAGGTGTCCCTGATTGGGGATCAGAGATCCAGTTCCATATAGAGGTCGACCCGCGAATAGACGGAGGGGTTTTCCATGGGGCGTTCGACAAACCCGAGTTGCCGATACAGCGCCAGGGCCGGGCCAAGGGTGGTATTCGATTCGAGGCACAAATGCCTGAACTTCAGCGCCCTGGCCCGGGCGATGATCGCAACAGCCAGTAGCTTGCCGAGGCCACGGCCACGAAACTCTTCTTGCACGCCCATCTTGGCAAGTTCGCCAAGGCCATTACCACGGTTCAGTAACGCACAGGTACCAACCAGCAGCCCATCCTGAACCCTGCGGGCAAACAGTATGTCCCCACCCGACGCTATCACTTTACCCACCGGATCGCCGAACATCACTTCATCAGCGGGCTCCAGTTCAAAATACTGGCTGATCCAGGCTTCATTCAGGCGTCGAAAATCACCTGCATGACCTGGTTCGAACGCCACAACGTCGAAGGCCCTGGAGGCAGGCTTCTGCCGGTCAAGAAATCGCTCATACAGACCACGGCTTGCCAGCGCCGATTCCAGTATCGCCAGTTGGTCAGGCAAGCCCGCGCCAGCTTCGTCAATCAGCACTTGCTGCACCGCCCGGACATCCGCCCAGACAGATTCCAGCGCAGGCAGGCGCGATTTGCCCTCTTTCGTGAGAGCCAGCACCCGTTTACGTTTGTCACCCGGATCTTTGTATGCCGCCAGCCGGCCAGCGCTGATCCTCTCCTTCGCCCCCTGGATCTCGCCCGGATGCGTGCCACGCAGCGGGCGCGGCGCACGGGGAAC
>CAYGNA010000576.1:0-2574 GCA_964351065.1 uncultured Pseudomonadales bacterium | reverse complement strand
CTGGCCGCGGAGTTCATTGTTGCGGCAGAAAGTGCTAGATTCGCCGACACTCATGCAAAATGGGCACTCACACCCATCTGGGGTATGAGCCAAAGATTGCCCCGCCGGGTAGGCATCGCCACTGCAAAGCGCATGATGTTTACCGCCGCGACGTTCAAAGCCGAAGACGCGCTTGAAATGGGACTGGCGGAGTTGGTGTTTCCCGATGCAACGTTTATGGCAGAAGTTGAAAACCTGTGCGAGCAAATCTGCGCGAATTCTGTGTTCTCTCATGCCGCCAACAAACGTTTGCTGGACGCCACTGATGGACATTCAATCGACGGCGGACTGCAGTGGGAAGTGTTGAACAGTGAAGGTGTTGGGCCAGACATGCAGGAGCGCATTGGCGCGTTTAATAAAAAATAGGTCACCTTCTTAAGTCACCCTACTAAATCACCGCCATAACGAAAAACGCCCTGCATAACAGGGCGTTATTGTTTCAACACTCGTGGTACTAGAAGCCTAATATCTGAGCGTAGCGCTCTCGATGATAGGCCTGATTGCCATACAGATTTTCAAGGGTACGAGCGCGTTTCAGGTAAAAACCCGCATCGTACTCGTCGGTCATGCCAATGCCGCCGTGAATCTGAATCACCTGATTCGACATATCATGGAGATACTCTCCAACTCGCGCCTTCGACAGAGCCACCAATTCTGGCACCGAATCCCTGCCATCATCAATTGCCTGAAGTGCAGCCTCGAAAGCCGAACGGGTGAGTTCCTTTGCGGTGTACAGATCGGCTGCTCGGTGACCCAGCGCCTGAAAAGAACCAATTACCTGACCAAACTGAACACGCGTCTTCAGGTACTCAAGCGTCATATCAAACGCTTGAGCAGCGGTGCCATGCATCTCTGCACAGAGACCTGCTCGAGCACGGTCAAGAATCTGTTCAAGCACGGCAAAGCCCTGGCCTACCTCTCCCAACACACCGTCAGAGGCGACTTCGACACCGGCAAAGCTGACATTGGCGTAACCTCGACTGTCCATCATATGCATGGCGTTGCGGCTGACACCACGGGCGTTCGCGGATACTAAAAATAGTGTGATGCCATCAGTATCGCCTGCGCCACCAGAAGTGCGGGCCGGTACAACGTAGGTTGTTGCCGCCATACCTTCTATCACAAAGGTCTTGTCGCCGGTTAACTTGTAACCATCGCCAGACTTTTCTGCACTCAGTGCCGTACCTGCAGGGTTGTGACGGGGTCCCTCTTCCAAAGCTAACGTCACAATCTCCTCACCCGATACGATACCCGGCAAAACCGTTTGTTTTTGTGCTTCATTGCCGCCTAACAATACAGCGGTGGCGCCGACAAGCGCTGATGCGAATAACGGTGAGGCAGTGAGATGACGACCGGTTTCTTCTAAAATCAAACCAAAGGTCAGATATCCCAATTCGGAGCCGCCGTAGGCTTCAGGGACGATAATGCCCGTCCAGCCCATTTCGACCATGCCTTGCCATGTCTCTGGAACAAATGCGTTTTCAACGCCGCTATCTCGCATTTCTCTGAATTTTCTTACTGGTGCTTGCTCCAGGACCCAGGTTTTAGCCTGGTCACGGATCATTGTTTGGTCTTCGTTGAGTGCTGCCATTGCCTTAACCCTTCTGCGTTGTCTCGGGCAGGCCGAGGATGTTCTTGCTGATGATATTTTTCTGAACTTCAAAGGAGCCACCGTAAATGGACATCGCTTTGCCGAACAACCAATTGCGAACGTTATCGAGTTCAGCCTTTCCAAACTCCTCACCGTCCCAGCCGAGACCCTGACTACCTGCAATCTCAAGATTCAGCTCGGACCGGATCTGGGCAACGTTAGTCGCAGAGTTCTTCAAAATTGAAGCCGCGGCTGACACTTCGACATTACCCCGCGCTTCTGCCGTGATGCGACTGACCGTAAGGTTATGCAGCTTTTCGTCCATCAAGTGTTTGACGATACGACCACGTAGGTCTTTGTCTGCAAGTGTACCGTCGGCATCTGTGCCTACATAACGCTTGGCCATATCCTGGATAGGTTCTGGTTTACCAGCTGAGGTACGCGCACCGGTTTGGCTTTGACGTTCGTGTTGGAGCAAGCGTTTCACAACACTCCAACCATCATTGAGCTTGCCGAGCAAATCACTCTTTTCTGAGAGGGCATCGTTAAAGTAGGTTTCACAAAACGGAGAAGAACCGGAGATCAGTTTAATGGGCCGCGTTTCAACGCCAGGCTGATCCATGGTCAACATCACAAAGCTGATGCCGTCGCGTTTTTTGGCACTGGAATCGGTTCGGACCACAGCGCCACACCAGTCGGACTTGTCAGCACCGGAGGTCCAGACCTTTTGGCCGTTTAAAACAAAGTTATCGCCGTCCTCAACCGCTTTTGTGCTCAGTGAGGCAAGGTCAGAGCCCGCATTGGGTTCAGACAAACCCAGGCACCAGCGCACTTCGCCACTCGCAATACCGGGCAGGTGCTTGGCCTTCTGTTCTTCGGTACCGTATTCCATGACAGTGGGACCTACCATGGTAATCCCCATGCCTGTTAGCACAGGTATTGGA